>JBAQFY010000001.1:0-4101 GCA_049287505.1 Sedimentisphaerales bacterium
GGCTCTTTTCTGATGGGGCAGAAAGACGGTGGTGATTGGGACGAAAGACCTGTGCACAGGGTTACAATCACCAGGCCTTTTTGGATGGCCGTAACTGAAGTTACCAATGCTCAGTATGAGCAGTTCGACCCCGAGCACAAAAGGTTTCGTGGGAAACTCGGCTTCTCCGAACATGACGACGAGGCAGTTGTTTTTGTGAGTTGGCACGATGCAGTCAAATTCTGCGAATGGCTCTCGAAAAAGGAAGACAAACCTTATCGTTTGCCGACCGAAGCCGAGTGGGAGTATGCCTGCCGTGCCGGCACTACTACTGCCTATCACACCGGCAATAGTCTGCCGAAGGAGTTTCACAAGAACGCTCGGATGAGCTGGTTCCCCGACCCTGCCCGCAGCCGCAAGGACGCTGAGCCGGTGCCGCTTACGGTCGGTCGGACTATGCCGTATCCCTGGGGCCTTTTCGACATGCACGGAAATGTCGAAGAATGGTGCTATGATTGGTATGGGCCTTACAGCCAGGATGCTCAAACGGACCCTGTGGGTTTTGAATCCGGTGATTTCAAAGTTACACGCGGCGGCAGCCATAGTACGGAGATTTTGTTCCTTCGCTCAGCCAACCGACTTGCCACACTGCCGGAGGATAAAAGCTGGCTCATAGGTTTCCGAGTCGTCCTTGGCGAAATGCCGGCCACAAAGCCGCTTACCGTCCCTTTGTCACCCTTGAACCAGCAAAATATCAAGCAGCGGATTCCTGACGACCTGGATAAAGGCCCGGACCCAAACAAACCATACTTCAAAGGCCCAATCGAATACGTCAAAATACCACCTGGTTCTAACGGCCCTATGTACTCCGAGCACAACCATGACCCGGCGCTGATTGATTGTCCTAATGGCGACCTGCCGGCTATTTGGTATTCTTGCCGGGATGAGCCTGGCCGTGAGTTAGCCATTCTGGCCAGCCGGCTGCGATACGGCGCCGAAGATTGGGAGCCGGCCTCAGCCTTCTGGGATGCCCCCGACCGCAACGACCACGCCCCGGCCTTTTGGTTCAATGGCCGAGATACTATTTATCACTTTAACGGCCTCTCAGCGGCAGCCACATGGGGGAGTCTCGCCACGGTTATGCGAATCTCAACTGACAGTGGTGCAACATGGTCGAAGGCAAAGCTTATCAATCCGGAGCACGGGCTTCGCCATATGCCGATAGAATCTGTTTTTCGAACCCGGGAGGGATTTATAATTTTGCCTTGTGATGCGGTAACCGGCGGCAATGGCGGAACGGCTGTGCACATCAGTCGCGATGGCGGCAGGACGTGGATTGACCACGGCGCCGGAAAGCCTGACCCAAGCTTTGCCGAAGGTTCAACAGGAGCATGGGTAGCCGGCATTCACGCAGGTGTAACGCAGCTTAAAGACGGCAGTTTAATGGCCTTCGGCCGCGGCAACAATATCGATGGCTGTATGCCAATGAGTATCTCAAAGGATATGGGGCGCACCTGGACATATTCGGCCAGTGAATTCCAGCCAATCGGTGGTGGACAGCGATTGATTCTCAGGCGATTGCACGAAGGACCTATTTTGTTTATAAGTTTTGCCGACCGCAAAAAGGGTATGATTATGCCGGATGCCGCCGGCAAACAAAATCGTGTTTATGGAATGTTCGCGGCACTTTCTTTTGACGAGGGCAAAACCTGGCCTTGCAGGCGTCTCGTTATGGCAGGGGGGCCGGCCAGGAAACTTGACGGCGGAGGCAATACCGGCCCATTTACAATGGATGAAACCCAAGCCGAACCCAGAGGGTATCTGGCTGCCACACAAACGCCGAATGGGCTTATTCATCTTATCAGCAGTAAGCAATACTACGTTTTTAATCTGGCCTGGCTCAAACAGTTCATACCGACTGTGGGGACAGAGAGTCTTCAGGCCGGAAGTCCGTTGATTTGTCAAAAATCACAATAATAGCGAAAAGGAGCAGCAAAAATGCCAGCGAAAAAGGTAGCTATTATGGTTGACGAGATGTATCAGGTTCTTGAGGTCTGGTTTCCTTACTATCGCCTCAAAGAAGCCGGCCTGGAGGTTAATTTCGTTGCTGCCGAGGCAAAAAAAGAATATCATTCGAAGGAAGGCTATCCCTGTGTCTCGGAGATTGCAGCGGCAGAAGCTGACAGCGGCGATTATGATTGTATGGTGGTGCCGGGTGGGTTCGCTCCGGATTTTATGCGAAGAAACGCCGATGTTATAAAGTTCGCAAATGATATGGTAAATGCAGGCAAAGTTATTGCAGCTATCTGTCATGGCGGATGGCTGTTGTGTAGCACCTCGGCTTACAAGGGAAAAAAGGCAACCTGTTTTATGGCGATTAAAGATGATATTATAAACGCCGGCGCCGAGTATATAGATGCCGAGTGCGTTGTCGATGGAAATTTGATTACATCGCGCAAGCCGGACGATTTACCGGCCTTTTGCGCTGCTATCTTAAAAGCTCTCGAGAAATAATGACTAAGTAAAAAGGAGTGTTTTTTTATGAACCCGACGAAAGATTACAAGACACAGGACAAGACACCTACTGTCCTGGTTGTTGATGATAATCAGCAAAATCTCGAGCTCTTGCAGGCGTATCTTGAGGATGTGGATTGTCTAACAATCCCGGCTCGCGATGGGCTCAAGGCGTTGGAGATTGTAGCTAAAGACCCCCCTGATTTGATTTTGCTGGATGTGATGATGCCGAAAATGAGCGGCTTTGAGGTTTGCAGAAGAATCAAAAACGACCCCAAAACCTCTGATATTCCTATCATAATGGTAACCGCACTTAATGAATTCGGCGACATTGAACGTGCTATCGATTCGGGCACCGATGATTTTCTAAGTAAACCGGTGAACAAGCTCGAACTATTAACGCGAATTAAAACTATGCTGAAATTAAAACACTTAAGCGATAAGCTTGAGCGCACATTGGCATATTTGAGCGAGATAGAAAAACAGGCACAAATGGCAAAGTCCGATTATGAGTAAAATTATGGCAGAGAATAAGAAACTCAAGGGCCCCTGGGTACAGCATCTCGCCATTATTTTTTTGAGCCTGATTCTTGGAGTATTATTGTTTTGGCTGCTTGGTTTTTTGACCAAAGACATAGGTTCGTTGCGAGGACCGGATTTATCGGAAGTGCAGGCGAATTATCTCGATGCCGAGCTTGTCAGGAAACAAAACTCGCTCAAAGAAAATCTTAATGTTATCAAGGACAATATAAGAAATAAGCGAGAGCAGCAGGCCATACTGAAAGACAGCACTGATAATCTGCAAAATACAATAAATCAGTTGCTCTCTATTCAAAAGCAAAACATTGAAAGAAATCTCACTCTTTCTGACGAACAGCAGCAGACCCTTACCGATAGCCAGACTTTGTTTCTGGATAACCAAAAACAGTACCTGGCTCTGAATAAGGAAATTGCCGGGCTGACCGGCCAGCAGCATCAACTGGAAAGAGAATTGGCTTCTGTCTCCGGACAAATAGACAAACAGCTCACTTCCGCCCGGAATGAATATAACGAACTAATGAGTACACACAGATTGAAGGTTGCGGCCTTGAAGCTGGCTGTTATAGTGCCGATTTTTTTGATTTCAGCGTGGTTCTTTACAAAAAAACGCTCGGGAATGTTTGGGCCGATAATCTATGCGACGTTTATTGCCGTATTTATCAGGATTTCGCTTGTAGTGTACGAGTATTTTCCACGCAGGTACTTCAAATACATAGCACTATTGGTAATCATTGCCGTTGTTCTTAAGCTGTTGCTTTATCTGCTAAAGAGGATTGCCGCTCCGAAGAAGGACTGGATACTCAAGCGCCAGCAGGAAGCTTACGACAAGGGCATTTGCCCGATTTGTAGCAAACCTATTCGTATCGGCCCATTGCGTTATGAGATTGGGCACAAACGTAGAGATTTGGTTTTAGCAGGGCAGGGGGGCCTGACCTGTAAGCAGGAACTTTATACGTGCCCTTCCTGTGGGACGGAGCTTTACGAAAAATGCGATAAATGCGGTGACATTCGCCATTCACTATTACCGTTCTGCGAGCATTGCGGAAACGAAAAGACAGGTTGGTCATC
>JBAQFY010000002.1:0-3193 GCA_049287505.1 Sedimentisphaerales bacterium
AAGTGTATAACGACAGTTGCCAGGCAGCCAGGTCACTGCCGGACTATGTGCCCCTGGTAGGGGACCTCAATGGGGACTGCCGGGTCGATGAAGCTGATTTTTCATTGCTGGAGGAAAACTGGCTGAAAGATAATTCACTGACTGAAGAATGGTTCAAGCTTGATTGACAGAGATAACTATCGACTTGAGCTTACCGGGGCGCTTGATACGCGGTACGTGATTAGCAAAGTGTGGCTTAAATGGCCATCCCCAAGCTTGGACTCCGCTTTGCTGGAGTCCGCCGAAAGGCGTCCCGTAGGGACTGCGCTTGAGGCTGCCACACATTCTTTAATAATTTTATTGGGCGGCAGCCTCAAAGCCGAAGGTGCGTCTTCACCGCATCCGGCAAGGACGGACTTCGGGGATGGTGGATGTGGGAAAAGCCATCCCCAAGCTGCGCTTGAGGCTGCCACCCTTCGTATCAAGTCTCTGTCTACGGTGGAAGACCCAATCAAATCAAAATTGACAGACTAATAGCAGCGTTGCTAACGCTGGGAATAAGCCACGTATTTTCCTCAGAGAAGAAGGATGAAACATCGCTGTCAGATGTAAACTTTGTCCATCATTCTTGGGAAGGGTATGCACTGCCGGATGTGCTTTTGTGCAGTCAGCCAGGCGATGGTTCTTTCGACGCCGAGTCCGAAGCCGCCGTGCGGCACTGAGCCGTATTTTCGTAAATCCAGATACCACTCGTAATTTTCAATATTCAGCCCCTGCTCGTTGATTCGCGAAGCCAGCAGGTCGTGGTCGTCTTCTCTCATTGAGCCGCCTATGATTTCGCCGAAGCCTGCCGGGGCAAGCAAATCGAAATTCAAAACGACCTTTTCGTTGTCCCTGTCGGTTTTCATATAAAAGGCCTTGGCCTCTTTGGGATAGTGCGTAACGAAGACTGGTTTGTCGTGCATTTGTGAAATAATAGTCTCATCCGAGCCGCCGAGGTCTTTGCCCCATTGAAAACCGGCAGCCAGTTCGGCGTGCCTGGGATTGTTTTCGATTTTTGTATCTGCCTCGGCAAGAGTCGTGCGCAGCTCAATCAATTCGGCAGCGATTTTATCTTTCTGCCATTGCTTTATCCGGCCTGCCTGCCGGTTTTCAAGCTCGCCGATTCTGGTTTCCAATTGCTGTTTCTGGTTTTGCAGCTCTTTCAATTGCCCGGCGAGAAAATCCCGCGTTTTCCGGCTGGTCAGGATGTCAACCACTTCGGTGTAAGTTAATCTGTAAAAGGGCGGTTTGATTTTTTCAAGTGAAGCAAGCTCGGCCTCTAAAGTTAAAAGTTCGTTCTTGTTATTTTGCAGGACCCGGGCGATGATAAACGATACGAAATTTTCTGCTAATTCGAGCAGGCCGTTAAGGTCGATGAATGCCACTTCCGGCTCGACCATCCAGAACTCGGTCAGATGTCTTCTGGTCTTGCTCCTTTCCGCTCTGAAGGTCGGCCCGAAGCAATAGACTTTGCCGAAGCTCATAGCGGCCGATTCGAGATGCAACTGGCCGGTCTGGGTCAGGTACAGCGGAGAACCGAAATAATCGACTTCAAAAAGTGTTTGTTCTTCTTCACCTGCCGTAGCTGTTAGGATTGGCGTATCTATTAGAACAAAGCCGTTGTCGTTGAAAAATCTGCGGATGGCATCAACAACAGTATGGCGAATCTTTCCAATGCACCACTGCTGCTGCGAACGAAAGTGCAGGTGGCGATGCTTGAGGAGAAAATCTATGCCGTGTGATTTTGGCGTGATAGGATAACCTTCGGCAGGCGAGATTATTTTCGCATCGGTAACAGCTAATTCGCAGCCGCCCACACTTCTTTCGTCGGCCCGGACGAGACCTGTTATAGTCAGCGATGATTCCTGTCCGAGGTGTTTTAGCTGTTCGAAAAGCTCCTCGGGAATTTTGCCTTTTTCAACAACACACTGGCAAAGCCCGGTGCCGTCGCGGAGGATTAGAAACTGGATTTTACCGCTTGCCCGGCTGTTATACAGCCAGCCGGCAAGAATTACTTCTTTAGCTACATTGTTTTTTAATTCAGATATACAAGTTTTAGCGTTATCCGACATCTTTCTTTTTTCCCTGAGTTTTGCTGCTTCTTGCCGGCCAGATAGGCCGGTCATCCATTCCCTCGACTACGCTCGGGACAGGCTTGTTTTACTCCAGATTATACAACACAAAGCGATTCCTGGAAAGCGTATATTTGTAGATTCTGCCGTTAGCGATGCTCCTCAATTTAGTTTTTTATTGACATGTTCTTGGGGTCGCGATACGCTTTATTGTGTGAAAGCAGAATGGTAGTAATCAGCGAGTTCCAAGCAGGGAGCTAATTCATGGCGATGGCGGCAGTCAATGTGGTGAGGACTAATAGGCCCAATGACTTGAAAAGGAGACTTATGAGCCTTAAACGCCGGTTGAATCGAGGCAGCGGCGTTCGCAGAATGGAGCATATGTTGTGAAAATACGGTATTACATCGATGCTCAAACAGGACAACCACACATACATCATCACAGCATTAGCGAGGAAGAAGTTGAGGACATTTTGAGAAACGCCGGCGAAGACCGTCCGGGTGCGGAAGATTCGAGGATAGCTATAGGTCAGACACGGGCAGGAAGGTACCTCCGTGTTATTTATGTTTTGGATCCTAAAGGTGATGAGATTTTCGTGATTACGTGATACGAACTTACAGGAAAACCACTACTTGCATATCGGCGGCGACGTCGCCGGAAAGGAAAGAGATGAAAAACAGCAATTTTCCGCCCGGCTGGGATGAGCAGCGCGTCCGAAAGTTGATTGAACATTATGAGCGGCAGTCGGAAGATGAAGCCGTGGCCGAGGATGAAGCGGCATACGAAGATGCTTCCTGTACGCTAATGGAAGTACCGAAGGATCTGGTTTCGAAGATCAGAGAACTGATTGCCAAACGAGCAGGCTGATGAGAAAAAACAGACTATATTTAATGTGTCATTTTGATTCGCTCAAACACCACATTGACGAATTCGGAAAAACACTATATGGAACTAATAACGACATATTTGTGATACCGGAAAATGGTGATTGTCAGCAATAAAATAAGGCTGGCAACGGGAAGTCTAAGGAGTTTTATGGGGAATCATATACATAATTAGGCGGAAATAAGAATATATAATGAGAATCAAATATTTTCCT
>JBAQFY010000003.1:0-18741 GCA_049287505.1 Sedimentisphaerales bacterium
TAGAGCCGGTGGATGCCCTCGAGCTTGTGCTCTACTATCGCGACGCCAACGAGCCCGTGGACATTGTGCATCAGGCGGTCGAGGCGACAGGCCTATCTGTTACCCAGTTGACAGATGTCTCGCTGTATCTTCCGACGGTACAGCCCGGCGATGCCTGGTCGGGGATGGCCATCGGGGTGGCCCTTCGTGCGGTGGGGATGCCGGGCGGGTTCTGGGACCTTGACGACGTTTGCCTCTTAGAATCGCTGCATGATTCAGGTTTGGAGTTGAACGTTAAAGAGTAATTATCTTTTTGGAGCAGACCGGACACGGCGGATTACGAGCCTTATGTCCGAGCAGGGAGATGCGTACGGTAAGCTATCCATCCAACGTCAATGACAACCATCGTATCGGCTTCACCCTTGTGGAGCTGTTGGTGGTGATAGCCATTTTGGGCCTTTTGATAGCGATACTGTTACCGGCGCTGACTCAGGCCAGGCATCAGGTGCGTCGGACAGCCTGTGCACAGAACCTTCGCCAGGTGGGTATTGCGATTCATTTATATGCCGAAGATTTCGGTGACACGATACCCTTCGGGCCGGCCGGCCGACCGGTTACAGGCTCGAACTTCTACACGGTGACCGGTAACGTAACCAGCCTGTTATCCCTGGAAGACGGCGCTCCCGTAGGTCTGGGGCTGCTCCTGAAAGACTACCTCGAATATCAGCCTACGGTCCTGTTCTGCCCGGGCGCGGACCAGCCTTCGGAGGCCAGAGAGCAACTGGACCAGGTCGGACGGGCGCAGGCTCAGAGCGACTTCTACTATCGCCACGCATCTGTTGCCCTGCTAACCGGCGCGCCAAAGGCGTTTCACATCAGACTGAGCGATTTGGGCCGGAACAGCAAAGGCCAGCCAATCGCCGCTCTGGTAACCGATGTGCAGTTCCTTGCGCATCCATCGCTGGCGGCGTTCCAGGTGAAGACCCGAACGAGCCATCAGAGGGCGGCCAGCAACATCCTGTTCGCTGCCGGACATGTAATTACTGTTTCAAATAGGAACGACCTGTTGACGGTGAACGTCGGCACGTCCCCATACGATGCGCTCGAGCGAATCCTCGATATGTTCGAGCTGGCCGATGATTACCGTTGAAAGACAGTGGAGACTCTTGCTGTCTTGTTCGGACATCGTTCCATTGGGGCAAAAACGATAGGATTGTTTTAACAGGATTAGTCGTATGGCGAAAATAGCGGTCGATGTTGTACTGTTACCATCGGAAGAGATGGCGGATAAGACTATTGAAGCAAACAGGGAATTACTTAAACAATGCGCCGACAAAATTGTATTGGATAGAGAGCGCTGCCTGCCGCATATTTCTTTGGCTATGGGTTGTATTGACGAAAGGGACATTGCCGATATTGAGAAAATTCTGCGGACAATCGTAAAACAAAGCTCTTTGGGTCAGCTAAGCGTTATCGGCATCCATACCGGAACGAATTCAGCGGGAGAACGAGTGTCGGTTATTCAGATAGAAAAGACAGAAGCACTTCAATCACTTCATGAAGAAGTGATGCGGAGACTGGCGCCATATTTTAGCTATGATGTAAGGGCAGATATGTTACTTTCTCCGCCAAAGGCCAGCGAATCAACTTTGGCCTGGATTAAGAGCTATCCTGAAAAATCAAGCTTCGAGAAATTTTCGCCACATATAACAATCGGATACGGGGAAATAAACGATTATTCGTTTCCACCGCAAGGTGTCCTGCGGACAATCAAATTCGCCGTTTCAAGACTTGCGTTATGTCACTTGGGAAATCACTGCACCTGCAGGAAAATTCTTGCATCTGCAGAGCATAAAAGCTGAGCGTAGAATATCGAACTGCCTTTGGATGAAAAATCTCTTGCGTTATCAGGTGGATTCAGATACTTTAATATCGTTTCTAAAAATCGGATTAACATTTTGGCTGTGTTATTCCGGACTCGAGCCAGAATCCGGGCTTAACGTTTTTCTGGATTCCCGCTTCCGCGGGAATGACAGTGGCAGCGCAATTATTTGATGACAGGGTCAACACGATTATTTAATGACAGGGTCAGCGCAATTATTTAATGACAGTGGTGTCATAATTATTAAAGGAGCAAATAGCGATGGAAATGAAACGTCGAGAATTTTTAGTTAGAACGATGGCGGGGGTAGGCGGTCTGCTTTTGGGGGCCGAGTTTGCAGCGTCTGGGGAACAGAGGCCTAAAAAGTACGACCCGTACGAACTTGTGCCGTTAGGCAAAACGAAGATAAAGGTTTCCCACGTGGGCCTTGGCACCGGAATGCGTGGCGGCGGTCGGCAGTCGAATCATACGCGTATGGGCAAAGAGAAGTTTGACGCTCTGGCAATGGGGTGCTATGAACGGGGTGTCAGGCTGTTCGATGCTGCGGATTTGTACGGGACGCATCCATTCTTAGCTGGGGCGCTGAAGAAGATGCAGCGGAAAGATTACGTTATAACGAGCAAGATATGGTTTAGTCGCGGCGGGATACCGGAAAAGGAACGGCCGAGCCCGGATATTGTTGTGGAACGCTTTTTGAAGGAGCTGAAGACCGATTACATTGACCTGATTTTGTTTCATTGTGTTACATCGGGCCAATGGCCTGAAGAGCTGGGCGAGCAAATGAACGTTTTGGCAAAGCTCAAGAAGAAAGGCGTCATCCGTGCGCACGGTGTGTCATGTCATTCGCTGGAGGCGCTTGAGGCGTGTGTGAAGGAGCCGTGGGTGGATTCGGTGCACGTTCGTATCAATCCGTACGCAGTGAAAATGGACGTCAATACGGTCGAAGAGATACCGAAGGTCGAAGCAGCAGTCAAGGCGATGCGCAGGCAGGGCAGGGCTGTGATAGGGATGAAGATAATTGGTGAGGGGACGTTCGGCAACAGTCCTGAGAAACGTGACAAATCCATCAAATACGCGCTGGAGTCGGGCTGTGTGGATGCAATGGTCGTCGGCTTCGAGAAAGTCGAAGAGGTTGATGACTTTGCCGCTCGTGTCCGCAAGGTATCCATCGGAGAAGGTCTGAGCCAGCTGCTCGCTCGCCAGCCGGCTCGGGTAGCGTAGTATTAAGAGCCTATCCAAATAACCCGCTCTATTGCGGCCGGCTGCAAAGCCCGATGCCTGCGTTGTCAGCCAAAAACGTTCTCGACGTGGAGAAAACCACGCCTCCGAGCATTTTTGTCCTGCCGCCTTGGCCTCGAACTTTTCGCTCGGCCTCATAACGACCCGGTTATTCGGATAAGCTCTAAGTAAGTCCGAAAACACAGACAAATCAATCGCAACAAATTAAGCCACCTTTGGTTAAGGTCAGATCTTAAACCGGCCTTAATATCCACAAAACTGATAACCGGTTGTTTATAGGGCTACGTGATACCTGCCCTTTTATATTTCTTTATTCTTAAAGCCTCCCTTTTGTTAAGCCGAACTTGAAATGCCTCCACTCCTTCACTTTGCGACTTCGGCAGGCTCTGTCGAGCCGAGGCAAAATGGTGGGAGCAAGTTTCGGTGGACTCTCAAAAAAAACGAGCAATCCCGCACCAAAGTTGTGGGGCGGGACAAAAGCTTAAGTAATCAGGTAACAATAATGGCTCAGGTCGAGTATTTTGGTGCGGGATAAACAGCGACATGAAAGACTGCGTCTGCTTATCAAGAAGCTGAACAAAGAACGTAAAAAGCAGGCGAAAAAGATAGATATACTTTGCAATGACTTTATTGCAGCGCAGAGAGACTTTATCAAAAGTCTGAGGATGATAAGCTTCATGGCGAATTTCTACGAGTCAATCATCGGGATAACAGACTTGAATAGTCTTTTATACACCGCCGTCAAACTTATCAAAGAGGAAAGCGCCGACACAAATGTTACCTTCTTTTTGCGTCAGTCGGACAACCTTGAGCTATATATGTTCGAGAGTGAGCAGCCAATCACACTCGAAAAGCAGCATCTTGAGAATTGTTTCAATGCTGAGCTGATGGACAATATCTGCAAGTCTAACAAAGTATGCACACTCGATGATATGTTTGCAATGGGCCTTCAGGGCAATCTGATTGGGTTAAATAAGATATCAGGCGTGACAATCCCGCTGGGCCTGCACGGCTCATCATTGGGCTTTACGCTGATTTGCCGTTCATCGGAAAACAAACTGACCGCCGAGGAGATAAGCAATATTTCCGCTGTAACTTGTGGACTTTCCCGTGCGATACAATCCTGTCAGGCAACGTTACGCTCTGCGGACTAAGGACAGAGAACAGAGGACAGAGAACAGAAGACAGAGAACAGAAGACAGAGGACAGAGGACAGATAATCTGACTTCTGGAAGTTATCGGTCTAAATTTCCCTTAGGGCGAGGGACTATCCAGAGTTTCGGCCCATAACCTGCGGGGTAAAGCCGAAATGTGGTTATGTTTGTGGTTCGTGAAAAAATAAAAAAAGCAAAAAAAAATAAAAAAAGAAGTTAAATGCTGCATTTAGTGAGTCGATAAGCGTTTATACCGCTTCAGATGCCCGGGGGCAGTAGTAGATGAAAGTAAAAAAGTGAGAAACAATTATTTAATTTTAATTAGGAGAAATTAGAAATGGTAAAAACATCATCTAAAAGAAAACCTGGAACCAAGGCCACGGCGACTAAAAAAAGACCTGTGTCGAAGGCCAGGGTGGCCAAAAAGAGCGCAAGCTCAAAACACCCGACAGCTAAGAAGCGAGTAAGCTCGAGGCCCAAGGCAACCAAAAAGAGGTCCACCTCACGGCCCAAGGTGACCAGAAAGAGCACTTCTTCACGGCCCAAGGTGACCGAAAAGAGCACTTCTTCACGGCCCAAGGTGACCAGAAAGAGCACTTCTTCACGGCCCAAAGTGACCAGAAAGAGCACTTCTTCACGGCCCAAAGCGACCAAAAAGAGAACTTCCTCACAGCCCAAGGTGACCGAAAAGAGCACTTCTTCACGGCCCAAAGCGACCAAAAAGAGAACTTCCTCACAGCCCAAAGTGACAAGAAAGACAGCAACTTCAAAACGCTCTACCACCAAGAGACACGTAAGCCCAAAGGCCAAGTCAACCAGAAAGGCTACGAGGAAAGTGGCCCGGAGAAGACACAGCCCGGTAACGTCAAAGGGCGAATTTGATTTTAACGCCTGGTTTCTGCCCACTCTGGCTTTGGAGCAATATGAACCGAATATTGAGCAAGAGGTTGGTGTTGTGGACAAGATCAAGGGTTCTACCCGCTATGCCTGGATTGGTGCAGGCCAGTGCGGTGGAAGACTGGTGAAGTCTTTCTATGACCTGGGTTATAAGAAGGTCCTGGCTGTGAATACGACTCACCATGATTTAGATTTACTCGATATTCCGAAGAATCAAAAGTTCTTAATGGACATCGGCGAGAAGGGCGCCGGCAAGGATATAGAAAGGGGCAAGGAAGCTGTCCAGCAGCATCAGCAAGATATTCTGCACCTTACCAGGCAGACATTCGGCTCAAAAGTTGACCATATTATGATTTGCTTCGGAGCTGGAGGTGGTACCGGCAGCGGAAGTGTTGTTGGATTGGTTGAGATTGCGAAAAGATATGCAAGATATATCGGCCTGAACGATCCAAACAAGACTGTGGGGGTCGTTATGACCTTACCCACTGTAGGTGAAGCCAGCTCTCCGCTGGTCGCTGAAAATGCGTACAAAGTTGCCTGGGAGTTAAGTCAAATGGCCACCTCGGGTAAGATATCGCCTCTTATCATTGTGGACAACGACAAGATTAACAAGATGTATCCTGGAATGACGGTAAAGGCATTCTGGCCCAGCATCAACAACACTGTCGCAAGTCTGTTTGATATCTTCAACAAGCTCAGTGCGTTGAGCAGCCAGTATACTTCGTTCGACCCAGTAGATTATCACAGCATTATGGAGTCCGGCGGATGCGCGATAATGGGCCTGACCAAAGTAACTAAATTCAGCGACAAGTTCACGCTGTCGGAAGCAGTGAAAAAGAACCTCGAGAAGACATTGCTCGCCGGTGGATTCGATTTAACGTCCTCCAAAGTTTCCGGCTGTATAGCTGTCGGCGGCAGGAAACTGATGGCCAGCGCCAAAGGCTTACAGGACAACATCGATTATGCTTTTGACGTCTTGTCAGAGATAACCGGCAAGGCTACAATCCACCGCGGGATATACGAAGACAACAGAGAGTCCTTAAGAGTGTACACCATTATTGGCGGCCTGAGCAGTCCTACCGAGCGGCTGGAAGAACTTAGAAGCCATATGGCCGTCCAGGTTCGTTAGTTAAGCGAGCACCTCGCGAATAAATGATTTTGGGTTCCCGCAAGGCGGGGGCCCTTCATGTTCGCCGGGTATGCTGCCGACTTGCCCTATGGGACAGGAAGCGGCATACCCGGCGAATTCTTTTAAATTATATCGGTCCGCCTGTGGCGGACTACAGAAGTATCGTAATTTTCAAATTTTGCTTATATCGGCTGCTTTCATAAATTTTTGCTGTTGAGATTCATGAAAAAAAGTATGGCTTAATTTGCTTGCAATATCATTTTTTTTTGTTAAATTAGAGTCCCGAGATACTCGGGCTCTGAGTTTTACGGGCAGGTAGCTCAGTTGGTAGAGCAACGGACTGAAAATCCGTGTGTCGGCGGTTCAAATCCGCCCCTGCCCATTCGGTCTTTGGCTGCCGGGCACTTATGTTTGGCAGCTTTTTCTTTGGCTCTGAGTAAAACCAAATCAACACTCAACAGGCTGAAAAACATGGAAGTTGATAAAGTCCCATAGAATTTTTTAAAAAACAGTTTGTGTGAAATATTATTTAAAAAACAGTCGGACTTGATGTAACATATCCGGTTGTAGTTTCAGATATGGATACATACGCTTCTCCGTAAGGAGTCTTTAGGACTTACAGGCGTATTGTTAATAGCTGATTGAATCACCGGCCATAAAGTTTTGGAGAGCAGAATGAAGAAAAAAATTTTGGTTTCAGCATTATTACTGATTGCATTTGTTATTGCCGGCTGCAGGACGCAGGAAGAGGCCAAGACGCCTTATGACAGGCCTTTGCTGCCCGGTCAGCCCGCCTTACGGAAAATAACGAATCCCCACGAAGTTCCTGACTTTACGATGGCCTGCCTTGACCTGGTTGACCTGCGCGCCGCGATAGACAATAGTTTGAATTATCTTCGGAAACCTTCGAGCCAACAATTCTTCCCGTGCGGCGAAATTACCCATACCCTCGCGGTGAATAGTCTGAACGCATTCGTGGAGCTGCTGGATTCGGGTTTGATGGGCAGACAGCTTAACGAGGCGATTCGAGAGAGGTTTGACGTCTATATGTCGGTGGGATGCGATGACAGGGGGACGGTGCTGTTTACAGGTTACTACACGCCGATATTCGATGGTTCGTCGGTTCGCACCGAGCGTTTTGGGCATCCGTTGTACAAAATGCCCGCTGACCTTGTGAAAGGAGCAGACGGTGAAATACTCGGACGCCGTGGGGCGGATGGGCAGCTCAGGCAATATCCGTCCCGGGCCGTGATCGAAGACTCAGGGATGCTGCGCGGTACAGAATTGGCCTGGTTGAGCGATCCGTTCGAAGTGTATATCGCTCATGTGCAAGGTTCAGCTAAGGTCAGGCAGCCCGACGGTGAGCTGGTTACCATGGGCTATGCCGCCAACAACGGCTATGAGTATCAAAGCATTTCCAAAGAGCTGGTTAAAGACGGCAGGATAACCGGAGACCAGATGAGTTTGGCGGTGATGATAGATTACTTCAAGAGATACAAAGACCAGGTCGCTATGTACGTCCGGCGTAATCCACGATTTGTGTTCTTTAAGAGAGAAGATGGAGAGCCTCGGGGCAGTCTTAATGAGCCGGTAACGGCCTTTAGGAGTATCGCCACTGATAAGTCGATTTTTCCGCGGGGGTGCTTAACTTTCATTTCCACTACTTTACCCCAGGCGAGGGGCGGGACGGTTGCGAACCAGTTCTACAGCGGCTTTGCCCTTGACCAGGATACCGGAGGAGCGATACGCGCGGCGGGTCGTTGTGATGTTTATATGGGCCTGGGGGACGAAGCAGGCAAATTAGCAGGACAAACTTACCAGGAAGGCAAACTATACTACCTGTTTCTAAAACCAGCGCAACGCAGTGAGAACTTCGCAGGGTAGTATCGACTGCCCCCCATATTTATCGGTGATAAAACCGCCGAGATACTGGACAAATAAATCATGTCAGAGAACTTGGATAGACGTAACTTTTTGAAAAAATCCGTTATGGCCTCGACCGGGGCCGCACTTGGTTTGTCTCTGGAAGAGAAAATTTTGTTGGGAAAAACAGTATCAACAGCAGGCAAAGCAAAGAGCGTGACTTCCATTAAAGACCTGCCGATGGGCAGGATTGGCAAGCTTAAGATAAGCAGACTAATCTGTGGTGGGAACCTGATAAACGGCTTTGCACACGGAAGGGATTTGATTTACGTGTCCGCCCTGCTGAGGCACTACTTTACGGATGAAAAGATTATGGAGACCTGGGAGGTGTGTGAAGAAAACGGTATAAACACTATGATATCAACCGTGAACAGCCCGCATGCCAACGGTAACGACCCGACAATCAGAGTCATCAATAAATACCGGAACGAAAGGGGCGCCCGGATACAGTGGCTTGCACAGTGCTTCCCACAATCAAACGACCTGACAGGCAGGATAAAAATAGCAATTGATAACGGTGCCGTCGGCGCCTTTATACAGGGCCAGGTCGGGGACGAGTGGGTCGGAGCCGGCAGGGTTGACCTGCTGGCCAAAGCCGTTTCATTTATCAAAGAAAACGGCCTGATAGCGGGAGTTGCCTGTCACGATATTGCGGTGCCTATTGCTCTCGAAAGGGCGGGAGTGGACGTTGACTTTTATATGAAGACTCTGCATAAAGATAATTACTGGTCTGCCACTCCCAAAGAAGAAAGGCCTGCTTCGGGCCTGCCCGGACACGATAATATGTGGTGCGTTCAGCCGGAGAAAACCATCGAATTTATGAAACAGGTCAAGAAACCCTGGATTGCTTATAAGGTCTTAGCCGCGGGAGCTATCCATCCGAGAGAAGGCTTTAGATATGCCTTTGAAGGCGGGGGCGACTTTCTCTGCGTGGGGATGCTCGATTTTCAGGTCATAGAAGATGTGCTCATCGCCAAGAACATCTTAGGGGTCAAATTAAACAGAAAACGCCCATGGAGAGCCTAAGCAGCAGTTCCTCGCTACCCGCCTTGTATGTGTTTAGCCGCTGCTGATTTTTTGGTGGCACGGCCATCTTGGCCGTGTTTTTACGGGCTGCTCGCCGTGCTACGCTCGTCGCAGCAGGGAAGCCCATGCCGCGTCAGTCCGCAGGACACCTAACGGTGGAAACTGCTGATTCAATTGTCTGGCTAAACACATACAAAAATCCGAAGTCCTCAAAAACGCCGGCAGGCTGAACGCAGAAGAAATGCAGGCTCTGACAAAATATTTCAGGGTCTGGCCCGGCCGGCTTGCAGGTGCAATGCTCGGATTCAGGATGCAGTCCAATAAAAAGCCAAAAACAGGTATCCTGAGCGACAATCCGAACAATCCCGCTTTAGTGCGATAAAAATCTGCTTTCCTATACAGATACCCCGTGTAAACAATAATTATAACAAGTATTTGACTGTTGGCGGGCTGGCAGGTAAAATTCGGGATTACGAAAATTTAAGTTCAGCGAGGGTAGCAATTGCTACTATCAAAGGGGAATGATTGAGCAGGTAAGGAAATGGTAACCAAAAGCAATAAAGTACGTTCACAAGGGACCCCGCTTCGCGGGAAACCAGGCCAAAGGACAGAGACGGTTGAGGCAGCGGGTTCCGTTAGTGCTAAATCGAATGTTGGCAGTAACTTAACGGTGGTGCGCAGTATGCCGGAATCGTTATCGGCTGAGGCGGCGGTATTAGGCTCAATGCTGATTGACCCGGAATGTATAGGGCAGGTCATCGAGCTGGTGGAACGTGATGCCTTTTACCGAATCGAGCATCGGCAGATATTCGATGCCTTGATTGGTCTTTATGAAAAGAACAAGGGCCACGGGATAGATGCGGTGCTGCTTCGCGATGAGCTGGTCAAGCGCAACCGTCTCGAAGATGTAGGCGGTGTCGAGTATATCGCAAAGATTCTTGACTCTGTTCCCTCCTCGGCAAACGTGGCCTATTACGCGGGCGTTGTCAAAGATAAGATGCTGCTGCGTGAGCTTATTACCGCCGCCGGTGAAATGCTTGACGATGCATACAGCCAAACCGGCGAGACGCGTGAGATGCTTGATGAAGCTGAGCGGAAGATATTTGCCGTTACGGATAAAAATATAAGCGGTAATGCCGTTGCATTGAAGGACCTGGTTGTCCGTTCTTTCGAGCTTATCGAGAAGCGTCAGGGCAGCCATGTTACGGGCTTGGCCACTGGATATTATGAGCTTGACGATTTGACCTGCGGTCTGCAGAGCGGTGAGATGATAATCATCGCCGGCAGGCCGAGTATGGGAAAGACCAGCCTGGCATTGAACGTGGCAGAGCATATCGGTTCGGTCGATGGGATTCCGGTAGCGATATTCTCATTAGAGATGGGCAGGCAGCAGTTAGCCGAGAGGTTTTTGTGCAGCATCAGTGAAATCGACAGCCAGAAAGTCAGAAGGGGACTGCTGAGCGATGAGGATTACAAGAAGTTAGCTAACGCCTGTGCAGAATTATCCGAGGCGCCGATATATGTCGATGATACCTCAACGCTGACACCGTTGGAGCTTCGCGCCAAGGCAAGACGACTTAAAAGCATGCATGACATACGCTGCATTATTGTGGATTATTTGCAGCTGATGCATCTCGGTTACGGGCAGGTTGAATCACGTCAGCAGGAAATCACCACAATTTCAAGATATATCAAGGCCTTAGCGAGGGAGCTGAACATCCCTGTTGTGGTTTTGAGCCAGTTGAACAGGGCACCGGAGGGCAGAGAGGGACACAGACCGAGGATGAGCGATTTGCGGGAAAGCGGCAGTATCGAGCAGGACGCAGACGTTGTGATGCTGCTGCACCGTGAAGATTATTATAATCGCGTTCAGGAGGATTATCAGCCGGATAATACAGCAGAGCTGATAATAGCCAAACAGCGAAACGGGCCAACCGGTGCCGTAAAACTGAGATTCCTGGAAAAAATCACACGGTTCGAGAACGCCTCCCACGTAGAAGAGCCAGCCGGTGAAGGAGTACCTTTCTAAATATGAAAACAGAAGTCAGAAATCAGAAAACAGAAGTCAGAAAACAGAAGTCACAGTCTGTCCTCTGTCCTCTGTGCTTTGTCCTCTGGCTTATATCGATTGTGCTTTTGAGTTTAGGCTCGGGTTGTGCGTCCCGTGCCAAAAAAGCCGACGTTTTGGTGCAGGACAGCGGCGGCAGAAGCATTATCAAGTCGATTGATTTTGTGAACAACCGGGCGTTTAAGGACAAGACTCTTGAGAGGAAACTGGACTTTAAAGTAGGCGATTACCTTGACCCGATTCTGGCAGAGGCATACAGAAGAACCCTTGCTGAATTTTATCGACAAAAAGGATTTGCCTTTGTTGAAGTAACGCTGGATAGCGAGAAGTTGCAGCAAGGGCAGGTGGTTTATACAATTAACGAGGGGTCGAGGGTCAAGATTGGCTCGGTGAAGTTCAGCGGCAATGATTCTATAAAGTCCTCGGCACTTAAAAAGGCTGTGAAGACGAAGACGAAGAAATGGTTTTTTTGGCCGGGCTACTATATTGAAGAGGTGCCGGCTGAGGACTTGGCAAGGCTGCAAAATATATACTACGAAAGGGGTTTTCTCAATTTCGATATCACGGCAAAAAGGGAATTTACCAAAGACAGGAAAAAGGTAAATATCACTTTCGAAATCGATGAGGGGCCGGCATATACTGTTGGGAAAATTTCCATTACCGGCAATAAAAACTTCGATGACCAAAAACTGCTGGAAGGATTGAAGTTAGAGCCCGAACAAATTTATCATAAGCGAACGGCTGATTCACACACCAGGGAGATTCTAAAGCTATATCGTGAGAACGGCTTTGTAGATGCTCAGGTTGAGCAGAGGCGTAGGTTTGTTCCGGATGTTAATAGTGTCAATGTTGAATTTTACATTAGCGAGGGTAAACAATTCAGGATAGGGCGGGTTGACATAACCGGCAATGAGCAGACGCAGGATAAGGTCGTCCGGCATGTGCTGGACGAGTATGGTTTTGTGCCGGGCCAATTGTACAACGCTGATTTAGCTCCCAAACAAGGGGAGGGCAAATTGGAAGAATATGTCCAAAGGACGACATTGGCCGAGGAGGTAATTATCAGGCCCGTAACACCCGGCAACGGAGCAGATAACCGCAAGGACGTAAGAGTTGATATCAAAGAGGGAAAGACAGGCTCGGTAATGTTAGCCGGCGGCGTTTCGAGCGACAGCGACGTAATCGGGCAGCTGATTTGGGAGCAGCGCAATTTTGATATTTCAGACTGGCCTGAGAGCTTCGGAGATTTCATTACCGGTCGAGCCTTCAAAGGCGCAGGCCAGAGTCTAAGGGTTGCTCTGGAGCCTGGGACTCGAGTCAGCCAGCATTCGGTTACATTCAGCGAGCCGTACTTCCAGGACAAGCCCCTCACACTTGATGTCAGAGGCTCAAGCTGGGAGAGGGAAATAGAAAGGCGTGATAACAGCAGGCTATACGATGAAGGCAGGACAAAGGGATATGTAGGATTCGAGAGGCGATATGAGAACCAGTGGCGAAGGAGTATTGCTTTTAGAGTCGAAAATGTCGAAGTCGATGACATATATATATATGCACCGAAAGAGATAACAGATGTCAAAGGTAATAATTTCCTTGCCGGGGTTAGATTTGGCGTCGGAAGAGATTTAACGGATGACAGGTTCAATCCAAGCAAGGGCTATACTTTTAATGTTGGTTACGAACAGGTTGCCGGCGATGAGAGTTTTGGGATATTGCGAGGCAACTGCGTAGGATACAGAACCCTTCATGAGGACCTGCTTGAGCGAAAGACAGTTTTAGCGACGAAGCTGCTTGCAGCTACGGTGCTTGGCAATGCACCATCTTTTGAAAAATTTTACGGCGGCGGCACGGGGGCTTATGGTATAAGAGGTTTTGAATATCGGGGCGTGAGCACGAGAGGTCTGCAGACAAATCTCCCTATGGGTGTTACAGCGCAACGTGAGGACCCGATAGGCAGCGACTGGATATTTTTGGCCAGCTCCGAGGTAACCATGCCTTTGATAAGCGACAATTTTGCCGCGTTGTTCTTTGTGGACAGCGCAGCTATAGACACCGGCAGGTATCGGGCTGCGGTTGGGACAGGCATACAGATACTAATACCACAATGGTTTGGGCCGGTGCCGATGCGATTTGAGATTGCTACGCCATTTATAAAAGACGACGCGGATGAGACACGTGCTTTCAGTTTCTCCGTAGGAGGACTGTTCTGAAAGTAAAGATGCAAGATTAAAGTAGAAAGGATGATTTATGAAGGCCAGGACGATGTTTTTAGGTTGTTTGGCAGGTGTTGTTATTTTGGCAATGGTCTATGAATATAGCGAGGCTCAGCCTAAAACCGGTGCCACCTCTTCGAAGATTGGTATTGTGAGCATTATGAAAATCTTCCGTAACTGTAAGAGAAGCGCCGTGTACAGGGACGAGATGAACGCCGAGCAAAACAGAATAAGAGCAGAATTGCAGAAACTTTCCAAAGAGATCGAAGCCCAGGAAGAAGGGCTCAAAGCATTCAAACAGGACAGCAGTGAATATCTGGCACAGCGCAAGGAGCTGATAGATAAGCGGGCCAGTCTGGAGGCGCAGCAGGCTTTCAACAAAGAGCAGATAATATTGAAACAATACGGATTCAGCAAAGAGCTCTATCAAGACATTCTGCAAATAACCTCTGAGCTGGCTGAGCAAAAGGGATTGGATGTGGTGCTTGAAAAGGATGAAATTGATATTCTTGCATTAAGTGTCAACGAAATTGAACAAACCATCAGGACTCATAAAGTGTTGTATAACGGCGGATGTGTGGATATTTCTGATGAGGTATTGGCTCGGCTGGATAAAAAATAGAGGACAGAGGACGGACTCTGATTCCTGACTTCTTATGAAAATAACGGTTGCACAATTAGCTAAGGAGCTTGAAGCTGAGTTAGCCGGTCAGGTCGATGGAGCCGGCAGGCAAATAAGCGCTGTAGGCCCTGTCGAGACGGCCGATGAGAGTGAAGTTACTTTCGTCTCAGACGATAAACATAAGGCTGCGCTTAAAAGTTCCCGTGCAGGTGCAGTCATTGTTTCCGAACGTATCGAGGATTTAAACAAGCCACAATTAATTGTCAAAAATGTCGATGCGTCTTTAATAGAAGCCTTGAATATTTTTGCGCCAAAACTAAAAGCTGTAGCCGCAGGTATTGACCCGACCGCTAAGCTTGCCCGCGACGTTAGGATAGCAGAAGGGGTGTTTGTTGGTGCGGGCGTAGTGATTGACGATGGGGTTGAAATTGGGGAAAACAGCGTAATCGGCAGTGGAAGCAAAATCGGAGAGAATTCAAAAATCGGGAAGAACTGCCGGCTCGACAGCAATGTTGTTATTTATCACAACTGTCGTTTAGGCAACAATGTGGTGATTCAGGCAAACAGCACGGTCGGCTCGACCGGTTTTGGGTATTCATTTATCGAGGGAGCCCACAGACTTGTTCCACACAACGGCGGAGTTGTAATTGAAGACTTTGTCGAGATAGGAGCCAATTGCTGCATTGACAGGGCCAAGTTTGGAAATACTATAATAGGAGCCGGTACAAAGATAGATAACCTTGTGCAAATCGCCCATAACGTAGTAATCGGTAAGTGCTGCCTGATAGCGGCCCAGGCCGGTATTTCCGGCAGCTGCAAGCTGGGAGATGGAGTTGTGTTAGGCGGCCAGGTTGGCCTGGCGGATAATATAGAAATAGGCGACGGTACAATGATTGGTGCTCAATCCGGCGTTAACCACAGCATAGCAGCCGGACAACGGTTCATTGGCAGCCCTGCACTCGATAGAAGAGAGGAATTCAGGATACTCTGTTTGATGAGGCGTTTGCCTAAGATGGCAAAGCAGTTAAACCAACTAAGCAAGAGGATAGAAAGCCTTGAAGCTGCAGAAGACAATAAAAAGTGAAGGCAAGATACATGGTCGCGGTTTGTTTGAGGGCAAGGAGACGAAGGTCGTTTTTCGTCCATCTCCGGCGAATTCGGGGATAACATTCGTTCGCACCGATACTCCTGAGCCGGTGCGAATTAGTGCTGTCGCATCCAATCTTGCCGAGCGCAGCCGCCGTACGACGATAAAAAAAGGTTCTGTCAGCATAGAGACTATCGAGCACTGTTTGGCTGCGATTATCGCGCTTGAGATTGACAATGTGATTGTAGAGGTTAACGGCTCTGAGCTGCCGGCACCGGATTGCAGCAGTGCCGAGTATTTCAAGGTTCTCAAACGTGCAGAGATGGTTGAGCAGGATGTTAGCCGGAAAGAATTTGTTATCAAGGAGCCGATTACAATTACCGCCGGTGATGCTTGCGTTTACGCCCTGCCGTATTCCGATGACGGATTAAGTCTGACCTACGATTTGGATTACGGCGGGCACACTGGTATCGACAGGCAGATTTTCAGTTGTCGTCTTACGCCGGAGAACTTTGAGAATCATCTGGCATCGGCTCGAACTTTTTTGCTTGAGGCTGAAGCCAAGCAGTTTCAGGCGCGTGGAATAGGAACGCATATCAGCCCCCGCGACATACTGGTAATCAACTCAGACGGACCAATTAAGAACAGTTACAGATTTCCCAACGAGTGCGTCCGGCATAAGATTGTTGATTTGATTGGCGACCTTGCCTTAGTGGGTCGAGCTGTTAAGGGCAGGATTGTGGCTTATAAGAGCGGCCATGCACTGAACCAGCAGCTCGTAAGGAAATTGTACGAAGCGGCCGAGCAGCAGGAGCGTATTGTCAAGTTCGGGACGGATGCGCTGTTGGATATTCGGCAGATTTCAAAGATTCTGCCGCACAGATACCCATTTTTACTGGTGGACAAGGTAATCGAAATTGAAGGTGATACGCGAATAAAGGGCATAAAGAATGTAAGCTTTAACGAGCAATTCTTCCAGGGTCATTTTCCGGGGACGCCTATTATGCCCGGCGTTCTTATTGTAGAAGCAATGGCACAAGTGTCCGGCTTGTTGTTTGCACAGAGGCTGGAACATACGGGCAAGCTGGCAGTGCTGCTGAGTATGGATAATGTAAAATTGCGTAAATCTGTTGTTCCCGGCGACCAGCTTATTCTTACAGCGGAGACGCTCAGATTGAGGAAGAGAACAGCACAATGCCGGTGCAAAGCGATGGTTGGCGATGCAGTAGTTGCCGAAGCGCAAATCAGATTTATGCTCGTCGATGATGAAAGGGTATAGAAACAGCTCAAGGAGTTTAAGGAATTTAGAAAGTGCCTAAAGTGAGCTAAAGTTATCTTTCACTTTAGGCACTCGAAACTTCAGCCACTTTAGCCACTCTGAATTATGAGATTGACGATTTATGGAGGTAAGAGAAAAGGTATGAGGTTGCAGATACATCCCAGTGCAGTAATTCATAAGGACGCTGAGCTGGCCGATGGTGTTATAATTGGGCCTAACTGCGTTATTGACAGCGGGGTCTCAATCGGGTCAGGTACAGTACTTGAGGCCAACGTAGTGATTAACAAGGATGTCGAAATTGGGAAAAACAACCATTTTTTCCCGAATTGTGTGATTGGGTGTCGGCCTCAGACTCTACGTCTGAGTTCAGGTGACGAATTCGGCGGGATTGTAATAGGTAATGGAAACATCATTCACGAACAGGTAACAATCCATCCGAGTATTCATCCCCAGACACAGACGAAAGTCGGGAACGATAATTTCATTATGGTCGGTGTTCACATTGGACACGATTGCATACTTGAAGATAAGATTGTCATGAGTAACCTTGTGCAAATAGGGGGGCACTGCAAGATTGAGACCGGCGTTTGGTTCAGCGGTCTGGCCGGGTCACATCAGTTTGTTACCATGGGCAAGTGGTGCTTCGTGGCGGGACTGGCCGGGATTACTCGGGACGTTCCGCCTTTTCTGACTGTCAGCGGGCATTATCCACCACGGGTTCGGGGTGTTAATAAGCGAGGTTTAGACCGAGCCGGCCTGAATGACGAACAACAGAAGCGAATATTCGAGGCGTACAGGAAGCTGTATCGCGAGCCGGGCTCATTGCTGGAGAATGCAAAGGCTTTGGCGCAGGAGGACGGACTTGACGAAAATGTTCGGGCCATGATTGATAGCATAACCAAAAGCAGCGAGCATCAATTTGGCAGATATCTCGAGAAGTTTAGGTGACAGACACTGACGGACACTGACTTCTGACACTGACGGACACTGACCTGTCAGTGTTAGTCCGTGTTCAAAGGGTACACGATGCAAAATACGAAAGTGCGAACTGCTGTTGTGGGCGCCGGCAAAATGGGGGCCATACACGCGAAGGTCTATGACCAGCTGCCGCAGAGTGATTTAGTTGCTGTGGTGGATATCGACGCCAACAAAGCTCGGCGCTTAGCCGACCAATATCACTGTTTGGCCTTTACTGATTATTCCGATATCTTAGGTAAAATTGACCCCTTTAAAAGTTCTTGGATAAGGGGGACCGGTGAGTCTTTGGTAGAGACTTTTAACGGGGTTGATGCGGTAACGATAGCGACTCCAACGGTAACACATCTGAAGCTGGCAAAGGACTTTATCAAGAAGAAAATTGCGGTATTGATTGAAAAGCCCCTGGCAGCCAACGTCAGAGAAGGGAAAAAAATTGTATCACTTGCGAAAAAAAATAACAGCGTCGTGGCGGTGGGGCATTCCGAGCGCTGCAATCCGGTCGTTCAGGCGATAAAAAGGCTCGATATTGAGCCGAAGTTTATCGAGGCCAACCGCGTCAGTCCGTATCCATTCCGCTCGACCGATGTCGGGGTTGTGCTGGATGTGATGATACACGATATAGATATTATTCTGTCCCTGGCGGCGAGCAAAATCAAGGAAATAGATGCAGTAGGTGTCAGTGTTATTGAAGATAAGGAAGATATCTGTAATGCAAGAATCAAATTCGAGAATGGCTGCATTGCAAATATTACTGCTTCGAGACTGGCCCTGAAAACCGAGAGAAAGGTGCGGGTGTTCAGCCGGCAGGCGTATCTGAGTGTGGATTATTTTAAGAAGAGCGGAATTGTTATAAAGGCTGACCCAAATACGAACGTTGTTAAATGGATACATGAGCACAAGGTGGCCGGAGATTTTGACCTGACGACAGTGAACTGGCCGGACTTATTGCATATCGAACAGCTTGTCATAGATGATAAGGAGCCCATCCGTCTGGAGCAGGAAGCTTTTTTGCGGGCGGTTACGGACAGGGGATTTATGCCTGAGGTTAGCGCCCAGGAGGGTCTTGCTGCACTGCAATGTGCAGAGAAGATTCTGGCATCGGTCAAAAAACATAAATGGCATGAGAAGATAGGTTATAATACTTAGAGCCTATCCAAATAACCCGCTCTATTGCGGCCGGCTGCAAAGCCCGATGCCTGCGTTGTCAGCCAAAAATGTTCTCAACGTGGAGAAAACCACGCCTCCGAGCATTTTTGGCCTGCCGCCTT
>JBAQFY010000004.1:0-3720 GCA_049287505.1 Sedimentisphaerales bacterium
GGGTGAACCCAGCCCCTCAAAGTGGACAGAGGGGCGGGGTGAAGGAGGATTATTATGTCTAAGAAATTGATTTATCTAATTTCTTTTGTTTTGGTGCTCGGCTCTGTCAGTAACGCTGCGACCGTCCATTGGACAGATCGTGGCCCCGACCACCTTTGGAGCACTCCGGCCAACTGGGAATCCAATAAAGTCCCCGGCGTATCCGACGATGCCTATATTGATGTACCAGCCGCAAAAGCGCCGAACGGCCCGGTTATTCAGGATGGTATCAATGCAAAGATTCACGGCCTGGGTTGTGAAGTGGCCGGTGAGCCCACGATGACAATGACGGGCGGAACTCTTGAGATAGGAGATTGGGTTTGGTGGGGTGACGGGGCCGGGTCCCACGGCACGTTTAATATGAGCGGCGGTACCGTAACGATTGGTAGCGACTTCGAGCTTGGTTGGGGGGGTGGTGAAGGTACCTGGAATATGACCGGCGGTACAGTCACTGTCGGAGAATTGATCATTCCGACGGATACAGGAGCAGCCGGACAACTATACCTTCATGGTGGCACTTTTAATGTTGGTAGCCAGGGTCTTCGGATGTCAGCAACCGGCCTGATAGATGTCGGCGATGGTACGTTGGTGTTGGACGGTGACCTGAGGGCGACAATCAATAACTTCATCGCCTCGGGGCAGATTACTTTCTACGGTGGGGGAGGCCTCTTTAGTCTGGACTATGATGGCAGAAACCCCGGCAAGACCACGTTGACAGCCAGATGGACGGGAAGAGCCTACAACCCCGGCCCGGCTGATGGTGACTTCCATGAGGATACTTGGGTGAACATTGGCTGGTCGCCGGCAGAAAGTGCGACCTCTCACGATGTGTACTTCGGTGACAATTTTGACGATGTGAACAACGGCGCAGAAGACGCATTCTACGGCAATCAGACCTCAACGTTTTTTGTTGCCGGCTTTCCCGGATTTGCTTGTCCGGATGGTCTCATTCCGGGTACTACTTACTACTGGCGGATAGATGAGGTTGAGGCCGACGGCACGGTACGCAAAGGCGATATCTGGAGCTTTACGGTTCCCCCCAAGACTGCCTACAATCCCGAACCTGCCGATGGCGCCGAGTTTATAGACCTGGATGCAGAACTTGGCTGGACAACGGGTTTCGGTGCAAAATTACACACCGTCTATTTCGGCGACAATTTTGACGATGTCAACGATGCCGCTGGGGGGCTTCCTCAGGGAGCTAAAACCTATACCCCCGGCCCACTTAAATTGGCTAAGACTTACTACTGGCGTGTCGATGAGTTCGATGCCGTCGCTACGTATAAAGGCCACGTCTGGAGCTTTACTACTCAGGGCGCCGTCGTGAGCCCGAAGCCCTCTAACGGCGCTGTGGATGTAAAGCAAACGCAGATTCTTACCTGGTCGCCGGGAGTCTATGCTGCTTCGCATCAATTATACTTCGGCACGGATAAAGAGGTCGTGCGCAATGCCAATACCGGTTCGCCGGAGTATAAAGGCACAAGTCCCAAAGGGGATGAGAGCTATGACCCAGGAAAACTCCTGTGGGATACCACCTACTATTGGCGTATTGATGAGGTCAATAACGCTAATCCCGACAGTCCGTGGAAAGGCCCCATCTGGAGCTTTACAACAGCCGACTTCCTTATCGTGGACGATTTTGAGGACTACGACGTTGGCAATAACGAGATATGGTGGTCGTGGAAAGATGGGCTTGGCTATGCCGCGCATGGTAATGAACCGGCTTATCCAGGTAACGGGACAGGCGCAGCCGTGGGCGACGAAACCACTGGTTCTTATTGTGAGGAAACTATCGTTCACGGAGGCAGCCAATCAATGCCTGTATCCTACGACAACAGCGTCCTCATGTATTCTGAGGTTGAGAAGACGTTGACTTATCCGCGTGACTGGACCGAGAAAGGTGTCAACACGCTGACAATTTGGTTAAGGGGCAATTTGGATAACGCTGCTGAGACTTTGTATGTTGCTCTCAACGGCAATGCGATTGTCACGAATGATAATCCTGATGCAGCACAGGTAGATGAGTGGGTCCAATGGAATATCGACCTGCAGGTGTTTGCAGACCAGGGCGTGAACCTTACCAATGTCAATACGCTCGCCCTTGGCCTTGGCGATAAGAAAAACCCGCAGGCCGGCGGTTCAGGTAAAATGTACTTTGATGATATTCGTCTATATCCTCCGCCGACAGAGCCGGCACCGTAAGATATGATTTAGCCGACAAGCAGATTTATGTCACTTGTACCTGCCTGTACCCCCTTGTCTGCTGTCGCAGACAGCAAAGGGGGTAACGCAGGCACAGGTGCGGTTACATAAGTGCAGGCAATTCGGGGCTTATGCTGATAGATTCAGTATGGGCCCCGTTTTAATTGACTTTTGGCTATTTATTGTTTTAAGATTGCTTCAATGCAAAAACGTCAAATAAATTTATTGGGGGGCATAAAATAATTCTCAAAAGTAGTAACACAAAATCCCCCTAAAAGTATAGTTTATCCTTGACGAGAAAGTATCTGATTTGGTATAAATATAATTGGTAAATATTATATCCGTGTATGAGGGGATCTGCGGATTTTGCTCCTCAAAGTCGCGGAATCATCGTAGTTTATCGAATAGTCGTCGTTATCGTAACCTTTTTATAGGAGGATGTATCATGAGAACTCGAGTAGTCTGGTTGGCAGCATTTTTTTTGATAGGATTCGTAGTATTCGGTCCAAGCCGCGCACAAGACGAAGTCGAAAATCTACTGGCTAACGGTGGCTTTGAGGACGGTGTTACTGCGCCGTGGGGCACATGGGGTAGCGTTAACATAGAAGTGGTTGACAAATTGGAGGACGCAGCGGTTCGCGAAGACCCGATTGAGGGGGACTTTTGTCTGCATGTTATGGTTCCTGAACCACCTGCAGATTACTGGAATGTTGGTCTGTACCCCTCAGGAGTTGTTTTTAAACAAGGCAAGAAATACACTTTTTCCGCCTTTCTCAAATGCAAGGAAGGTACACTGGATATCGAACTCAAGCCGGAACTGAATCAAGACCCATGGACGGCATATGGTGAGCAGATCTTCACCATGACTGAAGAATGGACAGAATTTAGCGTAACAACTCCTGTTTTTACTGAGGACGTCAGTCCACCGACCGTCTCAATCCACATAGGTTTTGCAGTTGGTGATTTCTGGATAGATGGCGCAAGATGGTACGAAGGCGACTATGTCCCACCTTACCTCGGAGAGAAATCCTTGGCTTCGAGACCCGTCCCGGAGGATGGCGCCCTACATCCTGATACATGGGTGAGTCTTGTCTGGAAGCCGGGAGATTTTGCTCTCTCGCACGATGTGTACTTCGGCGATAATTTTGATGATGTAAATGACGGCACCGGTGAGACATTCAGAGGCAATCAAGCCACGGCGAATTATATTGTTGGTTTTCCCGGTTTTGCTTTTCCGGAAGGCCTTGTTCCGGGCACAACTTACTACTGGCGAATCGACGAGGTCAATGAACTGGATCCGAATAGTCCGTGGAAGGGTCCTGTCTGGAGCTTTATGGTTCCCCCTAAGACCGCCTATGCACCCTACCCGGCTGATGCTGCCGAGCAGGTAGACCCGGATGCACGCCTTAGCTGGACGGCAGGTTTCGGCTCGAAACTGCACACTGTGTATTTTGGCAACAATTTTGACGATGTGAGCAA
>JBAQFY010000005.1:0-17317 GCA_049287505.1 Sedimentisphaerales bacterium
GCGGTTCTGCCGTCTTCGGTCAGCCAGGGCACAACAGCGTAAGTCGCTATATCCGGCTTCAAGAACAGGTCGCTTTCCTGTATTCGGGCAAAGCCTTCGACGGAAGAGCCGTCAAACCAAACGCCGTCGCGAGACGCTCCCTCTAACTCTGCAACCGGTATGATGACTTCCTTTATAACACCTAATAAATCGGTAAATTGCAGGGTGATGAATTTTATATCGTCCTTTTCGACCTGCTCCAGAACCTTCTTGACTTCCATTTGAGCTCCTTTTTCCTATTGCTATATTACACCTCAATTGATGAGTGTCATTGCGAGCGAAGCGAAGCAATCTAAAGCGTAACGGCTGAGATTGCCACGGCCTGCAAAGCAGGCCTCGTAATGACAATACCTCAAATCGCGCGTAACAGACCACTATGTCAGATTGCGCGTATCGTATCTTGTATCGGATTATTCTGGCCTTTGCGCCGAAAACTGCAAGATAAATTTCAAAAATTCAGGCTTTGTCGCCCACCACCTCCTGAGATGTTCGCTAATAGACGGCCATCTATTGTTTTTTTGATTTTTGGGCTTTTCGAGGGTCATAGTTTAAGTTCGGTGTCAGCATTTGAGCTTTTACCTCGTTTCGCCAGTTTGATAACATCTCTTTTAACTCTCTGGTCTTTTCCAGCATCTTTTTGGCTAAATTATCCTGCTCGCCGATGTCCTGTTTGAGATTGTAAAGCTCGAATTCGTTACCGGCTCCGCAGATAGTTTCGTCAAACCATTCGAGCAGCTTATAATCGCCCTTACGAACGGCTCCGCAGGGGCCGATACTGCTGGAATGATAATGCGGATAGTGCCAGTAAATGGCCCGGCGGTTGAGGGTGCCGGTTAGCATTAGAAGCGGCAGCAGACTGACCCCGTCGATTGTTTTTTTGACTTTGTTCTCTAAGCCGAGGATTTCGAGGAAGGTCGGGAAAAAGTCCACACTGATTACAGGTTCGCTGCAGATGCTGCCCGGCTGGACGACTCCAGGCCAGCGAACGATTAAGGGTTCCCTTATGCCGCCTTCATAAAGATTCGCTTTGCCACTTCGCAAAGGAGTTTGTTTGGCCGAGCTTTCTAATCCGCCGTTGTCGGAAAAAAAGATAACAATGGTTTTATCGGCAATTTTTAATTCATCCAGTTTTTTAAGAAGCCTGCCGACACTGTTGTCCAATTCCTCAATCATCGCTGCGACTATTGGATTATTCTGCGGTAAATCGGAGCCGGGCTTGTTTTTATATTTTTCAATCAGCTTTTTCTTTCCCAAAATCGGGGCATGTATTGTGTTATGGGGAACATACAGGAAAAAGTGTTTGTCTTTATTCTTTTCCAAAAATTCCAGCGATTCTTCGGTGATTATTTCTACATTGTGGGCATCGCTTTCGGGGTTGTGATTGGAGGCCGGTTTATAAGTAACAAATGATTCGTCGAATCCCTGCTTGTCGGGATTATACGGCAGGGACTCCGGCGGTTTTTTAGCGATGCTAAGATGCCACTTTCCGAAACTGGCGGTGGCGTAGCCCGCTGTCTTGAGAACCTCTGCGATGGTTATTTCTTCCAATGGCAAATATTTTTGCCATTCCGGCTGTTTGTATTTCTCATAAGGGAAGGAGCCCCCTGCAATAAAATCGGTCAGGTGCAGACGGGCCGGATATTTTCCGGTCATAATGCTGGCCCGGGTCGGCGAGCACACCGGACACGCAGCATAAGCATCGGTAAATCTCATACCTTCTGTCGCTAACCGGTCGATATTTGGAGTCTCATAGAATTTACTGCCATAGCAGCCTAATTGAGACCAGCCCAAATCATCGGCGAGGATAAAAAGAAAATTGGGCTTTGGTTTGTTATATTTACTTTCCTTCGAAAGCTCTGAACCGAAATCTGATGTCCAGGCCTGACATCCGGGCAGTGCGAATGCCACCGCTCCGAAACCTATTGATTTAATAAATTCCCTGCGATTCACCCCGTTAGAAATTTTTTCTTTTTGTCTCATATTCTTACCTCCATTGGAATTTCTAACGGGGTTCATTATCGAATATCCTCAACTACTACTTTAACGTCATTCCGAGCGAAGCGATGCGCAGCATCGTGGAGTCGAGGAATCTGACAAAGTAATCTTTTTAACAGACCCCTCGGCGCAGTTTACCCGGAGCGAAGTCGAATGGGCTCGGGGCGACATATAAGATTTTGTTAAGTGCCTTTGGTTTTCCTTATAGGATAAACAATTTGCCGGCTGTAGTTAAGAACATTTTAAGGCTATACCTTCGTAAAGAAATTTGCTTATACAACTCCTATTTTCTCGAATGTGAACTTATGTGTGTCGGCGTTGATTTTTATCTTGTCGCCAGCGGTGAGTTTGCCAGCTGGTAAAAAATAGAGGTAAAAAATAGGGACGGCCACTATTTTAGAAAATATAACAACAACGGCTTTTCTTCAAGTGTTCCGGTTGTTGGGTCCACTTTAAAGCCGAACGATTCTAAAACCACCACCCCAAGTAAGACCTTATCTATCACATCTGAAATCCAGACCGCAAAAGCATCTTCCTTGCCTTTTAACTTTATCCATGCTCTACCTCTTGAGAGCTTAATCAGTCCTGCTCCTGTGGAAACCTGCTCTTGTGTAGTTGGTTTGATTCCAAGCTCATCTGCAATCTTTTGGGGCAGAGTGGTTAAGCTTGCTCCAGTATCCACTAAAGCTTTGACTTTCTTAGAGTGTTTTCTTTCTAAATCTTTAATCTCGATATCAACCCGCGAATGTCCCATAAAATAAATCTTACCAACAGAACGGAACAAAGTCAATTTTTTTAATCCACATTTTCGTGTGCGATTTTATGTTATTAGAGTTAAAAGTACAAATAGGCCGAAAACTATGATTACTATGCCGGAGATTTTGTTCAGCCAGGCTGGTCTGCTATAAAGTAGTTTCCTCAGAAATGTGGCGGTAATACCGCTCAATATCAACCACCAAAGTCCGGCGCCGACAAATATGCCGGCAACCAATAATAGAGCAGCGATGTGATGCTCGATTAGGTTTACTAATCCCAAGCCGGCAAATGTTGCTGCGAAAGCTAAAAATGTTATCGGATTTGTGAGTGTAAGAAAGAACACGGACACATAATCTCTAACATAACTGGTACTATCTCCTGGGACTGTTTGCTGTTCCGATTTGAACAGGAAAACTCTTACACCCATATAACAAAGAAAGATGCCCCCAACGAAACGAAACCACATTTGTTCTTTGACCAGAAAGTTTGAAATAAACGTTAGCCCGAAAGCGGCAACGAAGCCGTAAATAGCATCCGCAGTAGCCGCTCCCAACCCCGAGACTATGCCGTGAAGCCTGCCCTTATTCAGGGTTCGCTGTATGCATAGCACCCCGATTGGTCCTACGGGAGTCGAAATCAGAAAGCCGACAACCAAACCCTTTAAAAAAAGTCCTATATTCATAAGTCTCTACGAATATGTATTAAACTTAACTTATATTCACTCTATCTTGCCAACTGGCCCAAAATTCTACGACAATTCTTCTGCTTTGGCAAACACTTGACTTGATTTAATGCAAGAGTTTTGATGAAAGGTGAAATGACCACTTTCGCATTTTTTCAATAGAGTAGATTGAAATTACACTTTTTCAAACATAAATTTGTGGCTGTCAGCGTCGATTTTTATTTTGTCGCCGTCGGTGAATTTGCCGGCTAAAAGCTCGGCGGCTAACGGATTCTCCAGACGCTGCTGAATCGTTCGCTTCAATGGCCTTGCACCAAAGGCAGGGTCGTAACCCTCATCCATAATTTGCTTGCGGGCACTGTCGGTAAATTTGAGCTTTATGTTACGGCCGTTCAGGCGCTCAGCTAAGTAGTTCAGTTGAATATCAACAATCTGTCGCAGATGCTCCTTGTCGAGCATGTGAAAGACGATAATCTCATCGACCCGATTCAAAAACTCAGGCTTAAAGAGCTGTTTTAGCGCATCTTTGACGTGGGCCTCGATTTCCCAGTCGGCACCGGATTCCTCGGTGATTCGCTGAATCTGATAGCTGGCGATATTGCTGGTCATAATGATAACGGTGTTCTTGAAATCAACGGTTCGGCCTTTTCCATCGGTCAATCGGCCATCGTCGAAAACCTGCAGCAGCACATTGAAGATGTCTGGATGGGCCTTTTCAATCTCATCCAGCAAAATCACCGAGTAGGGCTTACGCCGAATGGCTTCTGTCAATCTTCCGCCTTCTTCGTAGCCGACATAGCCCGGCGGTGAGCCGATAAGCCTGGCTACGGAATGCTGCTCCATAAACTCGCTCATATCAATCCTGACCATAGAGTGCGGGTCGTTAAAGAGAAAGTCAGCAAGTGCTTTGGAAAGCTCGGTTTTACCGACACCGGTCGGCCCGAGGAATAAAAATGTCCCTATCGGCCGATTCGGGTCTCCTAATCCCGACCGGCTCCTTCGAACCGCATTGCAAAGTGCCGTGACCGCTTCATCCTGCCCGACTACGCGCCGGCGAATTGACTCTTCCATTCTGAGCAGACGCTCTCGCTCACCGCTCAACAATCGCGCCACCGGTATCCCAGTCCATTTTGAGACAACCTCCGCGATGTGCTCTTCGGTTACTTCGTTTCGGATTATAGTTTTATCGGCTTTGGAAAGTAGAGCTTCTCTTTCTTCAAGCTCTTTTTTCAAATTCGTAATGGTTTCATACTTCAGGCGGGCGGCGGTTTCCAGGTCGCCTTTACGCTGGGCATCTTCAAATCGATTTTTAGCCTCTTCAATTTTTTCTTTCAGTTGTTTCATCTGGTCAATGTCGCCCCTTTCGCTTTCCCACTGCGCTGTGAGCTTGTTGTCCTGCTGTTGCAGCTCTGCTAACTGCTTTTCGGTATTATTTAATCGTTCTTTACTTGCCTTATCACTTTCTCTTTTTAACGCTTCACGTTCAATTTGAAGCTGAACAATTTTTCTGCGAATACTGTCCAGCTCAGCCGGCAGCGAATCATTTTCAATTCGCAGCTTCGAAGCCGACTCGTCAATCAAATCTATTGCCTTGTCCGGCAGCCAGCGGTCCGTTATGTACCGATTTGACAGGGTTGCAGCCGCGACAAGCGCCGAGTCGGTAATCCGAACCCCGTGGTGGGTGTCATACCGGCCTTTTAGCCCTCGAAGAATGGCTATGGTTTCCTCTACGCTGGGCGGGTCAATAAGAATCGGCTGAAAACGCCTCTCGAGCGCAGCGTCTTTTTCGACATACTTCCGGTATTCGTCAATAGTAGTGGCTCCGATACAACGTAACTCGCCCCGCGCAAGCGATGGTTTTAATAAATTACCCGCATCAACCGCGCCTTCAGCTTTGCCTGCGCCTACCACAGTATGTAACTCATCGATGAAAAGTATTATTTGTCCTCCGGCGGCGATGACCTCTTTGAGCACGGTCTTGAGCCGGTCCTCGAATTCGCCCCTGAATTTTGTTCCGGCTATCAGTGCCCCCATATCCAGAGCGATAATCCTTTTATTTTTCAAACCGGTAGGGACATCACCTGCAATTATTCGTTGAGCAAGGCCTTCGACGATTGCGGTTTTGCCGACGCCCGGCTCGCCTATAAGTACCGGGTTATTTTTCGTTCGGCGGTTGAGGACCTGCATACATCGCCGAATCTCTTCGTCTCTGCCGATGACCGGGTCGAGCCTTCCCTTGCGAGCCATCTCCAAAAGGTCAATCCCGTAGCGCTCCAGTGCTTTGTATTTGTCTTCCGGATTTTGGTCGGTTATCTTTTCCGGCCCGCGAATCTCTTTTAGGGCGCTCTCAACTTGTTCGGCCGTTATGGAGTTGAGCCGTAGAAGTTCTTTTGCATCACTTTGCACCGAAGCCAGTGCGATGAACAGATGCTCCACACTCAAATATTCATCGCCCATTTTGTCGGCACGATTTTGAGCATCCAGAACGACCTGATTGAAGGCAGGGTCGGGCAGAAGCTGATTACTGCTGCCCTGCGGCAGCCGCCCGAGCTCGCTCTCGGTCATCTCTTTAATTCGCGGGACATTGGCACCTATCTTTTTCAAAATCTCAACTGCAATGCCGCTATCCTCGCCACATACAGCGCTTAATAGATGCAATGGTGACATAACAGTATGCGATTTAGCCATCGCAATCTGCTGAGCAGTTGCCAATGCCTCCTGGGCTTTTAGTGTGAATTTATCGAATTTCATTTCTAAACCTTTTTATCGCAAACTGAGTTCCAATTATATACATACTCTAACCTTAAATAAACTAAGCAAATAGCGTGCCCGAACAAACCAAAATTGTAATTGCCGTTATAATAAGCAATTACAGCATTCTTGTTCTTCTGCGTGTGTGCCAATTTGGCAGGTATAATCGTTTGTGCCGGCGCACCTGCAGCGCATCTGGATAACACAGCGGATTTCTACAACCTCCCCAGGTCGGTTTTTCGCAAATCTTGGCTATTTCAGATCATAGCAGAGGGCAAATATCTCATATAGTAGTGAAGCGCCAATATCTGCGATTTGGGATTTCTTATCACGGACACTCTGCAAAGCTGCACGGGAATGATACCAGACGGCGTTTGGCGAAAGCGCCCCCTCAACTGCGACAGTGCTGCGAGGGATTACTCAATACCAACCCAACCTGTTTTCACATTATAAATGAAGTTGCCTCTTAGGCGAGTACTGATGTACACACTATCACCATTGATGGCAAAAACAGCTTGCAGCGTTTTGTTTATTTTGATTTGTGCTGCTCCTGAACGTGCCAGAGCGTCGTGAAGGTCAGTTCCATATTCCAGAATCTGATTATCGGAAAAGCCCGCTCGTCGCATCACTCGAACAACGTCATCGGAGCTTAGGGTAAGTACCTCTTGATGGCCCAATGGTACGACCTCAAAGCCTCTTTGCGCACAACTGACCACACCAAAAGTCAGAAACGCCAGCAACAATGACACAATAATCACGCCACTGCCACTAATTCTTGTTTCGCGACTAATCGGCTTCACAGCTCTTTTGTCTCCCTTTAATACGTTTTTCATCTGATAGGACGTGATAAACTTTCCCGAAGACTCGTCCTAAAATCTCCACCCACCGACCTGATTGGAGCCTGAATTGCGGGCGGTTGAGGCTGGGCGAAATCGACGGCTTGGCTCGCCTCCGGTATTATGTGTGCCGTGACGAAGACAGCTATCTCCCTGCTGGCCTTTTCGTCGTCTGTATGTCTAAACAGACCTCCCACTAACGGAAGTTTGCTGAGGCCCGGGACACGCCTTTTGTCCAAACGCGTTCGGTTCTCCGTCAGGCCGGCCAGTGCAACTGTTCCGCCGTTCTTAATGCGTACGGTGTTAGTGGATGTTCGCCGCGTAACAACCGGAAGGTCACTTCCTCTGCCGCGAGGTATGCTGTCACTGACCTCGATGGCCAGCTCAAGCGTAACATCATTATTGTCCCCGATGTGGGGTGTGATGCTTAACCTGGTGCCGGACTCAACTTTCTGCAGTTCAGAACGGCTGTAATAGTAGCCGGTTGTCTCTGAGGTCATCATATAGTACTCTTCTGTCATGACATTGATTTCCGCCACCTTGCCGTCTTGAGCCAACACCTGAGGTTTGGCCAGAATGGTCGCCTCGTCATTCTCAGCGAGGATGTTCAGCGCTAACGTCAGAGAATTGGTGAATGTTGCGTCTGGCGTATAGCCAATCTGGATACCCCAAGGCGTTTTTCCGCCGAAGTCAGCCATCCCCGTTGTCCCGGCCCCGAAGAGGTCATTGGCAAAAAGTCCGGCGTTAATCGTGGGCCAACCCCAATCGACACCCATGTTCAGCAGGTCTCCGCGTTCCATTACCACAACGCGCGCATCCAGGAGGACCTGGGGTCGATGTCGGTCGATTTGCTTCAGGTCAGCAATGATACGCTCCATTAAAACCGGCGGTGCGGTAACAACTACCGAGTAGGTGTCGGTCCCGGGCCGGCCAATTTCGGCCTTAACGTAAGCCTGGAAAGGATTGGATAAAAGTGCCACTGCTGCCGGAGCAGGGATGTAGTTCAGTTTTATCCGGCGTGTTTCGCTCACAACCGGGAACAACGCACTTGTCGGGTCCCCCGAACAAACCAGATAATAATACGGTGTCTTCTTGATAACATAAGGAGTGCCGGCCAGGACAATATCGAGGGCCCTGTCAAGCGGCACATTTTCAAGTGTGCAGGTTACCATCCCTATGACAGTCTCATCGGGGATAATAGTAACGCCCGCCATTGTTGCAATATCCTGAAGCGCTGCGGGAAGTTCCACATCAACAAAGACATTGCTGATAAGCGGTATTCGTGCAGCAAGCAGATTGGGTTCTACCGGAGCTTCCTGCTTGAGCAGAAGGTTTTCCAATTGCGAACGTATCTTGGCTATATCTCTCTCTAAAGGTGTTTTCGGCTCCTCCTCAACAACCCCAGGAGTCGGCACAGGCGCAAGAGGCACTCCTCCCTCAGGAATTTTCCACTCAGGAGCTTCCGGCACAATGGGTGTGGGCACAAGAGGTGTCGGTGCAGTCGGTGTCGGTGCAGTCGGTGTTGGTGCAGGACGCCTTGCCGATTCCGGCAAATCATCCCTATAGTTCTCTGTAATGTTAGTGTATGACTTGCTTGGGAACTCGAAACCTTCTTTTAATAGCGTAATCTCACCGCTCCAATCATACGGCACTTCAACAGTGAATCTGCCCCTGGCATCGGTGACACCGGTGCCTCCGCCATTATTCGCTGAGACCTGTACACCCTCGATAGGTGTTCCGCCGACCATCACCGCACTGGAAATGGTGAATGTCCGCAGTATCGCAGTATAGTCCTGATTTGCCTGGTCGCTGGTAACAAGAGTGTACGTTTTATTAGTCGGCCTGAAAGTATAACCTATCTTTGTCGGCGTTATCTTGCCGCGCCAGCCGTAATCCACCGTCAATTCATACTCGCCATTAGCATTGGTTGTCGTGGAACCTCCGCCACTGTCTGCTAATACAAATACATCTCCGACAGTTTCACCCTTGTCGGAGCGTATCGTACCAGAGATAGTCTGCTTCAACAACATTGCGACGTAGTTCTGATCAAACTCAGGGCCGAAAAGTGCAGGGTACTGTATCTCAAGCGGGTCAAAGGTGTAACCCGCCTTCACGGGTGTAACCGTGCCGCTCCAGCCGTACTTAACGACCGCACTGTAAGTGCCGTCCTCCTTACTAATAACGGCTTGACCCGGCAGACCTTTTAATACCACAGAGCCCGTTCCGGCAGAACCGCTGATTGTAAAAGTAACCTCTTGCGCAGTGTAATTCTGACTCTTCTGGTCCGTGCTAATGAGACTGTATGTGTTACTGGGCGGCGTGAACTCGTAACCTTCTTTCATGGGCGTAACCGTGCCGCTCCAGCTATAGTCAACAGTTGCACTGTATAAGCCGCCCCCGCTGGTAACCGGACTATCCGGCAGGCCGTCCATTGTTACGCCGTCCATACCAACGGTACCGGAAACGGTTAATGTAATCATTGTCGGACTGTAATTCTGATTGGTCCGTTCGCTGGTAAGTTTAGTGTAGTTCATTGTAGCCGGTACAAAAGTGTAACCTGCCTTTACCGGCTTGACCGTCCCGCTCCAGCCGTAATCAATGCTGGCACTGTAATAGCCGTTCTCATCGGTAAAAACAGCAGCGCCCGGCAGACCGTCCATTGTTACGCCGTCCATACCAGCCGTGCCGGATATCATAAAGGTCATCACATTTGCAACGTAATCCTGATTGGCCTGTGCGCCGAAAAGGTCACTGTATTGCGTTTCAGCCGGCACAAAGGTATAACCATCTTTCGTCGGCCTGACCGTGCCGCTCCAGCCGTATTCAACCGTTCCGCTGTAAGCACCGTTCCTGCCGCTAATCGGATTACCCTGCAGACCGTTCATTACTGCTCCCTCCACTCCAGCGGAACCGGAAATTGTAAAGGTAATCAGTGTACCTCTGTAGTCCTGATTCGTCTGGTTCATGGTAACAGCGGTGTATGGCCTATTGGTTGGCATGAATATATAACCTACTTTTGCCGGTGTAACCGTGCCACTCCAGTTGTAGTCCACGATGGCCTTGTAGGTGCCGTCGCTTCCGGTAATCGGATTACCCGGCAGACCCTCCATTATTACACCTTCCATGTGGGTTGTACCCGAAATAACGAAGGTCTTCAGCGTTGCCGTGTAGTCCTGATTAATTTGGTCGCTGGTAACTCTGGGGTACGTTATTTTAGCCGGTTCGAAGGTGTAACCCGCCTTTACGGGTGTAACTGTACCGTTCCAGCCATATTTCACGGTATCACTATAATAGCCGTTCTCGTTGGTAACAGGATTGTTCGGCAGCCCTCCCATAGTCACGCCGCTCAGCCCTGGTACTGAACCGGAGATGGTGTAAGTTATAGCTTTCCCCTCGATCGCTGCCTGGACACCAACATTCAACGCGCAGAACAATATTACTACGCAGAGGACTACCACGCCGTCCGATAAAATTATACCGATATTTTTCCTTGCCATAAGTCAATGTCCCTTTCTGTAGCCATTAACCGGCAATTTTGCAGCTCTTTTGCCTTGTATCGGCAATCCAGCTTCTTTCTTTAGTAAAAAATCTCTCCCCACACCGGGGACAATTTGCCGGCTCGCTACCATTGAACCTTTATTTTTTCTCCAAGCTCCTCTTCTAACTTCACAACTTCAACAATCCTCTGTTCCCCCTGGGGCAGGACTCGTATACCTATTTGTTTGGTTGCTACCTCCCCGGGAGCATATTCTAAAGCCGCCTCAAGACGGTAAAGACCCGCTGAAAAATTGGAAAAATCGACAATTCCAGAGAAATCCCTGACCTCAAGCGGCAGCATTGTATCTGATTTGCTGCTGCTGAGCGCTGCAAATGCCCTGGGCTCACCCGTTTCGGTTACAACCTGGGCTCTGCACCTGATGGGGGTAAAGTGGATGCGTCCAAAATTGCCGAACCGGGCAACAATATAATACTGTGAGCCCCCCTTGAGGGCGGGGCTTAGCTTCATTCCATAGACGAAAGGTTCGCTGCTGATGCTCTCGTCTGCAACACAGATGTATGCGGTTGTTACGCCGCCCCTCTGGCCGTCTGGGTAAGTGCTGAACATACCAAGAAGCGCATAATAACAGGGATGAATCGCTGCCGATTTCGGCATCGTTGCAGTAATACGTACGCTCTGCTGAGTCATGCTGCGAAGCGTGAATTTCTCGGGATCTATCTTCAACCACCCGGTGCAGTCCAAATCATCCCCCTTCAAGTCGCCGAAAGCTACACCCTGAAGATTACCCGGTAACGCCAAACCCATTTGGACGTTGACCGTCTCATCCGAGGCGTTACGGACTGTTACCGCCGCCGTGCGTGTGGCCCCCGGCCGGCAATTTATGAGAACCTCACTCGGCCGCAGGTCAAGTGGTGTATCGACCGCGACCTTCTTAATACTCGTGTCACCGACAAAATTTATCTCCTTTTCAATCCTGTCTGCACGCCGGCCGTCCACATAAAGCACGCCGGACAGCCTGTACTTCCCGGATGGCAGAGACCGACCGATGTTTTTATTTAATTTGAATTCAGCCCCCGGGATGATACTGACTTGTGGGAATTCTGCCTCTGTAACTTCTCGCCAGTGACCGTCCCAGAAGCCCCTGATTTTTGCGAAGGCCTTTAAGCTGGAATATGTCCCGCCCTTATTTGAAATACCCATTGAGACTACTGTTGTTGCAGGTCTGCCTCCAACAGCCTCAACTAACTTCATCCCGATGTCCTCTTTAAGCTCTATCCTGTGGCGTATTGGCCGACCTTGTACCTCAACGAGAACGGGAATGAGAAATCGCAAAACCAAAGGAATTCCCGTTGCATCAGGCCTGGGCTTCGTGCCGGCTATAATCCCCGCACTGTAAAATCCACGGACACCGGCCGGCACCCTTAAATACACATCTACAGATTGTGCTGTAAATGGTTTAATTTCAACACTCGCAGGTCTAAAGCCTATCCATTGGCTGCACGAAGAAAGAGTCGATATGTCAAAACCAAAGTTAGGTGAGTTAGGGTCATCAAGAGAGTTAGGCTCAATGATTTGCCACTCACCATTATCATACTGCATCAGCTCGACTATCGACATATTTATTGAGTGGCTTTCGTTAGGGTCAAGGCTTTGAAGGTCGAGGGTCGTCTTGAATATCTTACCGGGGCGGACTGCAAGCTCCATCTTCATCGGCTGGACTAAAAACTGGCCAAACGCAGGCCCGGCAGATGCGAGTACCGCTATTGCGATAACCAGGACTATATGGTTATGAATACTATTTTGCTTTCTCACTTTTTTTCCTCCCAAAAGCTAATGCCCACGAACCGATAACACTTTATCATGAAGTTTAATAATATTGAAAAGACAATTTTAAAGCTCCTTGCTCGTTCCTCATACTGAGTTTATTATTGCAATTTTGTGGCCAATTTTCCGTGACTTTGCTCTAATATTACGTCTTTTACCTTTTCGGCAAATTAACATCTTTACTTTTTATAATTCCTTGTAAAATCCCCATAAGGACTGCCAATCCCCAATTTTAAGCATTTTCAGCCACTTAATACACCCTCGCTCGATAACGACATTTACACTTACCTTCCTACGCCTGTATTAAATTATTACCAAGTTTAACACTTTCCGGCTTGAATGTCAAGTACAATTTGCCCAAAACACCCAATTTAACAAAAATGTTTATAAAAATTTAGGGAGGGGCAGATTTCACATCCGTCCCTCCCTATATCAACATCTACATACTTTCCTAACAGTCACCTGAAGAGTATTACGGACGTCCGTCCACAACTTGACTACGAGCCGTCATCCTCTCTCGAGAAGTGACCACAGCACTATTACCAAGACGGTGTCTGGGTGGGTTTAGCGGTTATCTCAAGTTGTGCAAGTTGCATTTCGTCACCCTGTCCACCGGCGTTCCAGATCTTGATATCCCAGGCCGTGACACAAACCTTACGTGTGTACCAAGCACCGTCGCCGGGGACTATATCCGGATAGACATCACTATCAATGGAGGAATAATAGACGCTGCCGTCTCCCCAGATGGAGGCCTTATTAACAATGTTACCGCCGAGTTTGACTTCAAAGTTGGCCCTTACCTTAATGGTCTCGCAGTCTAGGTAGCATGGGAAGTCTCCAGTGGCGCTCTTGCCGATATCTCCACAGGGCACCTGTACCAACTTGATTTTATAGTCGCCGCACGCCTCCAGTTGCACGAAATAACCTATATCAATCAATATAGGTATAGTACATACAGGTATAGCTATGTACTCATAGGGCCACATACCGTCATACTTCTTTTGATATACTCCAGGGTCCACTGCTTGTACTGAAGCTGTCAGGAAAGCTACAACTGCAATCGTAAATAAAATTTTCTTTACCATTTTCATTTCCCTCTCTTAATTCTTATCGCTCCCTAAATGCCGATGTTGGCTTGTGGAGCTAATTCAGTTCCTTCGCTCAGGCTCAACAAATGCCTGAGCCACACAATCAGCGGGTCAAAATCTCTTTTAGCCGGCTCCGGCAAATTTGCCCGCTTTTCTGCCTGAGCCGGGGCCCATTTTAATACGATTCACATCAGCGATTTTCAGTCACAGTCGTCAATCGTTTTTCCGCCTCAAGACCGGGTCTGGCTCTTCAGGCGGCCCGCAAGCATCCTTTCACTTACGAGCTATTACTATTCACTACCTCACACCTCCTTTCTCCCCCACCCTTTTTCAAGGAAGGGGCTTTCGTTCTTGGATAACGTCTATCCACAAACCCTGGGCATATGTAATCGATTAATTTTTACGAAGTAAAGTCCTTCTCTTTTTCATCGCCATCTTCTCCAATTAACGTGGTGGCGGCGGCATTACTGTAAATGTAATAGTTCCTGAGTATCTTCCCGCATAGTCAAAGTTAGTGGCCTGCAGCTTAAAATTCAGCACAATGTCATGTGAGCCGGTTTGTGGCTCCGATATAACCACCGGTCTTACCATTCTGATATATTCTTCATTCATTATCGGCGCGTTTATCAAAATGCGGTCGGGCTGTATGGTGAAGCCTCCGGAGTGTCTAAGCTCCGTCACCGAGGCTACAATCGGGCCGTGCAGACAGTTAGATTCCACTCGAACCGTTAACGACGCTGCTGCTGCGCGATAGATGCTTGGAAACATAGCCGCTCCAGGTGCAAGAACGGGTTCTGCGAATGTAGGCTCTCCAAATTTAAGTACGTTCGATGTAGCGGATATGCTGACGAATGGGTCATCAGTATTCGGCAGGATAGTAAATGTGCCTGTGAGTGGCTTAGAACCCGCCTGGGCAATTCCAGCCAGCCCGAACATAACCATCATCGCTGTCCAAGTTATTACTAATAATTTTTTCATAGTTTTCTCCCCCCCCAAAACTACTTTCAAATAACAATCTCTCTGCTGCCAACAGCAAGCCTAATTGTTTTACCGTTCCGTCTGATTCAAAACGCTCCGTTTTGCTTTTGTTGTCTCGGCACCTACTACATTAGTGCCGTTCATTATATTAGCTACGCAGCGCCTCCTCATCACTTGGCTAAGTTTTGCCAGACGGGTTGAAAGTGTGGATATAAAGAAAGGACTTATGTGATGTCATTTCATCGCTCCTCGCCATCACTCTCCTCACTTTCACTCTCCTCATTCCCGGCTCGGCACAAAAAAGACAGATTATTGCCGGACAAACAAAGCCTCAAGCACAAAGAAAACGAATATCATTAGTTGTAAGCCTGGCTAACTTGCCGAATTTAACATTTTTCTATCTGTATGTCAATAGCTAAATTCTAAAATTTAGCTTTTTTTTCTATTTTTGCGTCTTGGTCGATTTTTATTATTTTACCCAATCTCACCTATAATGTCAATGGTTATTTTGACCATATTTCCGCATTTAGCCATTTCCTCTGTTTTTTAGGACTCTAATTTTCTCCGGCCAACCTTTACCAGGCGAGTCAGCCAATCCTCAAGCTTACGTAATGCCTTGTGATACAAGGAGATACAACACACAATATGTGGTTAAAATTGTAATTTGGCTGCTGGCAAGGCTTGCAAAGTCTTCCAATATGCATGGTCATTCACGAAAATTTTTTTTGCCTCATTTACCTTTATTTTTTTGCAGATTTAGCAATATCATTCGATAAATTTACTGTTTCCGGCCGCAAGGTCAAATCCCCACAAATACAGTTTTTTTTGTGAGCTGGTTTGAATCGAACACTTTTTTAAGACGTACATTTCCCCGTTTAAGCTTGCCCTCAGAGCAGACGCAGCCAAATTATGGCCTGCATTTGAGTGTCTGTGATTCTTATTAATTGTTATTTGTGTTCGCAGGCAAAAATGGATTTATCGTTCTGAGCAATACGATTTCCACAATTTGCTCTTACAGTTAGTCTTACAGGTCTAATTCACACCAGCAGCAAAGCTCGCCTTTAATCTTCTTGCAATATTGACCGGTTGAATGTAAAGTGGACAAAAATTTGTCGGAAATGCATTTTTCTTTTAGAACATTATGAGGTCCTAAAAAGACAGTTTTTTGCGCCCGTAGCTCAGTTGGATAGAGCAACGGATTTCTAATCCGTAGGTCGCAGGTTCGAGTCCTGCCGGGCGTGTTATATGAGCCGAGAAACAATCGCCATCCTGGACTTTGGCAGTCAGTACAGTCAACTGATAGCACGCAGGATTCGCGAACAGAATGTATATTCCCAAATTTGCCGGGCGGATATAACGGCAGAGGCATTATCCCGATTAGGTGTCAAGGGATTGATATTGTCCGGCGGGCCCGCAAGTGTCTATGATAAAAATGCACCGAGATGCGACGAGAAAATCTTTGAATTGGATGTGCCGATTTTGGGTATCTGCTACGGAATGCAATTAGGCTGTCAGATTTTGGGTGCAAAAGTTGTTGCTGCTCAAAGGCGTGAGTATGGGCGAACAACTCTGTCCATTCTTGATAAAAGCGATTTGTTTGCAAATCTGCCTGATTCAATCACGGCCTGGGCCAGCCACGGCGACCAGCTCGCCCCCGCAAGTATCAAGCGGGGGGATGATTTCATCAAATTAGCAACTACCGATACCTGCCCCTTCGCTGCAGTAAGGCACAAGAAAAGGAAATTTTTCGGTGTGCAATTTCACCCTGAAGTTTCACATACACCCAAAGGCTCGCTCATTTTGAAAAATTTCCTGTATGATATCTGCGGCTGCAGCGGCGACTGGAAAATGAGCGATTTTGTTAGTGAGGCTGTAGAAGCGGTCCGCTCTCAGGCCGGCGACGCCAAAGTGATATGCGGCCTGAGCGGCGGCGTTGATTCGTCCGTTGTGGCCTCGTTGGTCCATAAGGCCATAGGCGACCAGCTTGTTTGTATTTTCGTTGACAATGGGCTGCTGCGAAAGAACGAACGCGAAAATGTCGTATCTACCTTCCGTAATCATTTTCGTATGGATTTGCGAGTTGTTGACTGGTCTAAGCAGTTTTTGACGGGTCTTGCCGGCGTAACCGACCCCCAGCAAAAACGAAAGATTATCGGCTCTGAGTTTATCAGGGCCTTCGAATCGCAGGCGTTGAAGATTCCGAACGCCAAGTTTCTGGCCCAGGGAACGCTTTATCCTGATGTTATCGAGTCAGGCTCAAAGGATGGTAATCCCGCAGCAAATATAAAGCTGCATCACAACGTGGGGGGGCTGCCGGCCGAGATACATTTTGAGCTGATTGAGCCGTTGCGGGATTTGTTTAAGGATGAGGTGCGGGTCGTCGGCGAATATCTCGGACTGCCGGAAGATATCGTCTGGCGCCATCCTTTCCCCGGACCGGGCCTGGCCGTCAGGATAGTTGGAGAGGTTACACCACAAAGACTGGAAATTCTCCGGGCTGCGGACGAAATCTTAATAGACGAAATAAAATCAGCAAGGCTGTACAGAAAGATATCACAGGCCTTGGCCGTGCTGGTACCTGTTTTAACGGTCGGGGTAATGGGTGATGAGAGAAGCTACGAAAACGTCATTGCTATTCGTGCTATTGAGACAGTTGATTTTATGACCGCTGATTTCTCGCAAATCCCTTACGAAGTGCTGGGCATCATATCCAGCAGGATTATAAATGAGGTCAGAGGCGTCAATCGGGTCGTTTATGATATATCCAGCAAGCCGCCGGCAACAATTGAATGGGAGTAGTAGTCTGTCAGGCTTGAATCTGTAAGTTGTTATTCCCACGGTTGGGTGGCAGCCTCAAAGCCGAAGGCTT
>JBAQFY010000006.1:0-20675 GCA_049287505.1 Sedimentisphaerales bacterium
GCACAGGTCCGGGGGCTAAACAAATAAGAAACACCCCTGTCGGTTTCAATATGGTTTCAACGCCATAATCAGTTTTTACAAGGAGAAAGAAATGGACACAATAGGTTTTATCGGCAGCGGAAATATGGCGGAAGCGCTTATAAAGGGCGTAATAACGGCCAAGGTTTATTCGCCTGAAAATGTTTTCATAAGTGATATTCGGGCCGAACGGCTTAAATTCCTTGCTAAAAAGTATGGTGCAGCTCCGTGTGAAAAAAACAGTGACTTAGCAGCAAAGGTTCAAATACTCGTTTTAAGCGTCAAGCCGCAGAATATGACCGAGGCGTTAGGGAGTATAAAAAACAATGCAGGTAAAGTCAAACTTGTCATATCCATCGCAGCAGGTATAAAGGTCGCAAATATTTCCGCGGTCTTAGGTGATATTGCAATCGTACGAGTTATGCCCAATACGCCGGCTTTGATTGGCGAAGGAGCCAGCGCATTATTCGCCAACAAAAGGGCAAAGCCGATGCTGGAAAAGGCTTTGGCGATTTTCTCATCGGTGGGTAAAGCCGTGGTTGTTGAGGATGAAGATTTGATTGACACTGTAACAGCGGTAAGCGGAAGTGGGCCCGCTTATTATTTTCTTTTAATGGAAGAGATGATAAAGGCAGGCGTCCTATTAGGCCTGCCCGAAGATGTCGCGAAAGATTTGGTTCTGCAGACCGCTAAGGGGGCCGGTCTGCTTGCGAGCGAAGCTGATAAAAATGGTGAAAGCCCCGCTGAGCTTCGTAAAAAGGTTACATCCCCCGGCGGAACAACCGAAGCAGCGCTTAAGGTATTTGCGGAAGGTAAGATTAGTGAATTGATATCCGCTGCTATTATTAGGGCACGCGACCGGGGGAGAGAGCTTGCGAAATAGAAAAATACGTGCAGTGCTATTATATTCACGGGAGCTGCCGGCAATTGGGGTTACGTTCTTTTCGTTAGGCGTAGTTATGCTGCGAAGACAGGATGCTTGAATCACCGGCAAGTTCTGTCAAAACCGAGAATATTGCCGGAAAGCAAGCGGTACACAAATATCCTGCACATACGCACCAGCGTTGATAGTCGAATACGAGGTACACTGCGAGCGATTATTCGATGATGATTGCCTCAACAGGGCATTCTTCAGCGGCCTGCTGAACGGCATCCTCGTGCTCTTCAGGCACATCATCGACAATAACCTGGGCCATATCGTCTCCCATATTGAAGACTTCAGGACAGGTATCCACACAAAGCCCGCAGGCAGTACAAGTATCTTCAATTTTTACAATCATAATAAAACCCCTTTGTAATCTATTCCGCCGCAGGCGGCTTTCGCCCGGAGCGAATCTTCGATTTCGATACGCCTGTTAGTCCTAAGGACTCCGCCGTAAGGCGTCCTGTGGACTTGCGGAGAAACGTATATATCCATATTTATTTCACTAAAAGACAGCAAATTTACGATACTGACAGATAACTGAAAACGGAATTTACCATTGCCGGAAAAAATGTCAATTTAAAATTTTTGTGGAAATTGCCATTTTTTCTACTATACTACGGATGTACTGGAGCACAATAAATAATCAGTAGTCAATAGTCAATTACAGATGGCTTATACTGTTCTTGCAAGAAAATACAGGTCGCAAACGTTCGATGACGTCATTGGCCAGGACCCTATCGCTCAGACGCTCAAGAACGCTATAAAGACCGACAGGGTCGCACACGCCTACCTTTTTACAGGTACTCGCGGTGTCGGTAAAACTACTATGGCTCGGGTGCTGGCAAAGGCGCTTAATTGCCTTGCCGTCGATGAGCCTACCGCAGAGCCGTGCTGTAAATGCGATAGCTGCGTTGCGATAAACATCGGCGAAGATATAGACGTCATCGAGATAGACGGTGCGTCAAACAATAGAGTTGATGAAATTCGTGAGCTTCGTGAGAATGTTATATATCGGCCAGCGCGTTCAAGATTCAAGATTTATATTATCGACGAAGTGCATATGCTCACTGTTTCTGCGTTCAATGCACTTCTAAAGACATTGGAGGAGCCGCCCAGCCATATCAAGTTCATTTTCGCAACGACCGAGCCGAACAAGGTCATCCCGACAATTCAATCGAGATGCCAGAGATTCGATTTCAACAATATAGGGCCTGCCTCAATAGCCGGGCAATTGAAGTTCATACTTAAAAAGGAAAAGAAAAAATACGAGGAAGATTTGGTCCTGCCGTTAGCGAAAATGGCAAACGGCTCGATGAGAGATGCCCTGAGTCTGCTGGACAGGTTAATAAGCACCGGTATCGAGCCGCTGAGCAGCCGGCTGCTTGAGGAGTTTTTGGGCTGCCCGAACAGCGAAAAAATCTGGAATCTCATCGGGCAAATCGGCGACAGCGACCCAGCCGGGACACTTGCTGCGATAGAGGATTTAATCAGTACCGGTATAAGCGAGGTCCAGGTCGTTGATTCGCTTATTGATTATATGCGCGATTTGATGGTTGTTAAATCCACAGGTTCCGAGAGCGAGCTTGTGATTTTGACCGGCCAGCAGCGAAAACGAGCCGGCGAATTAGCTGAAAAATTTGATATCGCCGGGCTTGTCTATAACATCTCGACGCTGGAGAAGCTGCGATGGTCTATCAAAAACAGCGATACAAGCCGGGCACTTTTAGAGGCTTCGCTGTTGCGATTTGCCTTAAGTGAACATTTCCTGAACGTTGATGAGCTTCTTTCGCGACTGCAATCAGGTGCATCGTCTAACATAAAAAAAAACCGGCCGCTCCGCCATAATATACCCATCAAGGCCATAGCCCAGCCAGCCAAATCGCAAATCAGCGAACCGTCGGGTTTATTCGGACTGATTGATATACACTCGATACAAGACAATTGGCAGAGTCTCCTGGGAGTTATTGCAGCCAAACTCGGGCCGGGTACCGGCGGGCTGTTAAGCTCCGCCGTGCCGGCTCAATTTGAGGATGGCGTCTTGACGCTTGAGTTCGGCGCATCGGCTCAAATGCAGAAAAGAATGTGCGAAAGTAATGGCCGAGCCGAGCAAATTCAGGCCTTATTGAGCGAGCAGTTCTCAACGCCTGTGAAATTGGTGTTTGAAACCGCTGCCGACGAGCAGACGCAAGGCGAGCCGACTGCAAGGCAGCCGAAGACCAGCGGTCAAAGAAGAAATGAGCTGATTAACGACCCCGCCGTAAAGACAATCCTTCTGGGCCTGGACGCAACCATAACCGGCATAGAGGAAGACTGATTTAATATACTTTGCAGGATTGAGCCATCCCCAAGCCCTTCGGGCTTGAGGATGCCACCCAGGGAAAAGGTAGTTAATTATATGTAGCTAAAGTGAAATATGTACGAACTTACGAAATTTAGGGAGTTATCAGACAAGCTTGTGGAATTTATAGATAATTGGATTGAGCTTTTAGATGAAAAGTGTGAGAACAATATTGCTTCTAACCAGCAGAAAGCCTCTTGTTACCTATGGAATGGACAAGATATTCAACGTCGACGTGTGGCAGCCTCAAGCGCAGTACCCGCGAAAGCGGGGACGTAGCTTGGGGATGGCCTGTCAGCGATCGATAGGAAAACTTTTCTATTGACCATAAATAATATATAATGGTGTTATGCTGAAAGGGAAAATATATGCAAAGCGTTGTCATCGTTATAATATCGCAGGAAACGCCCACGAGTTAACATTTAGTTGCTATAATAATCAGTGGTTCCTTTTGGCAGAAAGAACGTGCCAGTATCTGGTCGATTCCATCAATACCAGCCGTCAAAAACATCAATTTGACTTGTAGGCTTATGTTTTTATGCCGAACCATGTGCATCTATTAATATGTCCGAGAAAGACAAAATATTCGATTTCCAATATATTGCTTTCGATAAAGCAGCCTGTATCACGCAAGGCAGTTGATTATCTTAAGAAAAATAATCCCGATGGTTTGAAACATCTGGAAACATCTCAGATACACAGGGCTTATCGTTTCTGGCAAAAAGGCGGCGGTTATGACCGTAATATCATAAAAGCTAAGACAATTACTGGTTTAGTACGTTATATTCACAATAATCCCGTCCGTAAGGAACTAGCAGAGAGTGCAGATCAATGGTATTATTCAAGCGCAGCTGATTGGCAAGGTACGGGAAAAGGACCGATACAAATAGATTTTGATAGTTTTCCAACAGTATAAGACATCCCCAAAGCCTTCGGCTTTGAGGCTGCCACCCATTTAGATAAAGGTTGGGGATGGCTTGTGAGTAACTATGAGTGATATTTATACAGCAAGTTTGAACAGGCTTATCGAGGAGTTTGAGAAGCTGCCGGGGATAGGGCCTAAAAGTGCCCAACGACTGGCTTTCCATATACTCAAAGTTGAGCCGACAGAGGCTATGGCGCTTGCCGAGGCAATCCGGGATGTGAAGAATAAGATTAAACACTGCCAAATCTGCAACAATCTCTCGGAACAACCAATCTGCCAAATCTGTTCAGACGAACGGCGGGATAAGAGTCTGATATGCGTTGTCGAGCAGTCAAAAGATATCATAAACCTTGAGAAAACAGGGGCCTGCAAGTGGGTTTATCATGTCCTTGGCGGTCATATCGCACCACTTGAAGGAATCGAGCCGGGCGATTTGACTATCGAGCAGCTCCTCAAGAGGGTGCATGAAGGTGATGTAAAAGAGGTAATAATGGCGACCAATCCTAATATGGCCGGCGACGGCACTGCACTTTATATAAGCTCGCTGCTTAGAACAGCCGGCGTGAAAATTACCCGCCTGGCACGGGGACTGCCCACCGGCAGCACTATCGAATATGCAAGCGGCAAAATGCTTACCGATGCTATTATCGGCAGACGGGAATTAGAGTAATTTTTTTCCTCTGTTCGTAAAGTTTCTCAATTACTCCTCAAATATTGACGAAATTCTCCTGTGATTATGATATAATAGTAAAGACATAACGAGTGCCGTTTCTAAAAACAGGTTGACATTTCAGGCGTGTCATTCCGGACTTGTTCCGGAATCCAGACCTTGCGTTTTTCCTGGATTCCCGCTTTCGCGGGAATGACAGAGGGCTGTGCGTATTTTAAAAGCGGCAGCTATTTATTGTACGGCATTAGTTTAAATAAAAAATCTTTTCGGGTGTTTCTATGAAGCTGGAGATGAGAGGACAGATGCGGATGGAGCAGAGGATGAAGCTCGCTCCGCATATGATACAATCGATGGAGATTCTACAGCTTCCAATTCTTGTCCTTCAGGAAAGAATAGAGCAGGAGCTTAACAGCAATCCTGTTTTGGAAATGGTTGAACCTGCAAATCCTGAAGACGAAGATATTGACTCGGCCGAACAGCTCTCCCAGGAAGATATGGGGGAGAAAGACTTAGTCGTTAACACGGACAGAAATAAAGTTGGAGATTTCGAACGCCTTGAGAGTCTGAGCGACGGTTTCAAAGACTATATGGACGAGGCGGGTCCTTTCCGGACGCGGGTTTACGGTGACGAGCCGGACAAAAAACTTGAGGCGATAAAAAATACCGCCGCCCCTCCTCAATCGCTGCACGAACATTTGGCAGAACAGTGGCGATTAGTGGATGCCGAGCCGGCCGTAAAAAAAGCCGGTGATATGATTATAGATTATATCGACGACAGGGGGTATCTGACCGTAAGGCTGGAACAGCTGCACAACAAGGACAGGGGAGATTTCACAATCGACGATTTGAAGGAAGCGCTGGAGCTTGTGCAGAAATTAGAGCCTGCCGGTGTCGGCGCAAGGGACATGAGGGAGTGTCTGCTTATCCAGATAGCGCAAAGCGGCGAAGATATGAGCTTTGAATCTCGTCTGATTGCCGGGCATATGGATGAGCTGCTTGAAAATCGTCTGCCGGATATCGCGAAAAAAATGAATTGCGGTATCGACGCAATCAACCGGGCCATTGCGCGTCTGAGCAAGCTTGACACCTCGCCCGGCTTGCAGGTCGGGCCGGACCGGAACCATCCTGTTACTCCCGATGTGATAGTGGAATCTCCGGATAATTCGGGCGAATATTCTGTGCGGTTAGCTGATTATGATTTGCCGCGACTGAGGGTAAATGACTATTATGCAAAAATGGCAAAGGATGACGGGGTTAGTGAAAAGACAAAGAATTTTTTGCAGAATAATCTGCGCTCCGCCCAGTGGATTATAGATGCAATAGAGCAGCGAAAGAATACGCTTTTGAAGGTAACCAGGGCGGTAGTCAAGTTCCAGAGGGATTTTTTTGAAAAGGGGCAGTTGTATCTTCGGCCGCTGCCGATGTCAAAAATTGCAGACGCTGTTGGTGTTCATCTGGCCACTGTCTCCAGGGCGGTTGCCGGCAAATATATCCAGTGTCCCTGGGGGATATTGCCGCTGCGAAAATTCTTTAGCGGCGGAACCGATGATATTAACGGCACAGGTTTAAGCTGGGAAGCAATAAGGGCCAAACTACAGCAGATTATCGACTCCGAGGACAAAAGCAAGCCCTTAAATGACGAGCAGATACGCAAGAAATTGTCAGAGTTAGGCATTAAAAAATTAGCAAGACGAACGGTTGCAAAGTACCGCAAGCTCTTAGACATACCCGCCGCGAGGTTCAGGAAAAAATATTAACTTTGCCGACAGCACTTGAAAGATTCCATTTCCCACAAAAAATATTTGACTTTATTTGAACTAAATATTACTATGTGAGTATATAATCACATAGTAACTTAATTGAGGGCTTAAGATGTTGAGTAAGAGGAAACAAATGTTATTCGAGAAGCAGGCGGAAATCGCAAAGGCGATAGCACATCCGTTGAGAATCGCGGTCGTCAATTTTCTAAAAGACGGCGAGCAATGTGTCTGTGACATTGCGGAGCATATCGGCTCTGAAAGGTCGAATGTTTCACGACATCTTTCGGTAATGGTTAATGCCGGTTTGTTAGAGTATCGCAAAGAGGGGCTTAAGGTCATTTATAAGCTCAAGACACCATGTATTCTCGATTTTTTCTCGTGTGTGAGCCGCGTTCTGAAACAACAGGTCAAAGTCAGCGAGCGCCTGCTTGCGGTGTTATAATCGGACAGGTTCACAAAAGGTTTTGCTAATTGGATACTCCAATGAAGCAAACCCTTAGATGAATAAAGAAGTTGATTGTCTAAGATTTGACAACTGAAGGATTTTGAGCAATCAATCGAAATCACCTCAATTTTGAAAAAAATGTGGTTGAAAAGGAGAAAAGAAATGAGGCACACCATAACACGTCGGAACTTTATGGGCATTGCAGGCACGGCCGCGCTTGCCAGCACTGCCAGAATTGCACAGGGTCGAGTATCTGACAACGCCTCGAAGGATGATTTCGTTAAAATCTTAGGCATCTCCTGCAGCCCGAGGGAAGGTAAGACAACAGCCACCGCCGTCAAAGCTGCACTTGATGCCGCCAAAGGTGTTGACCCTCGTATAAAGACTCAACTGCTGGACTTAGGCGGCATGGAAATCTCAGGCTGGGTCGGAGGTGCTAAACCGACCGAAGCCGAACTGCCCGACGACGATTTTAATCTAATCTTACCCATGCTAAAAGACCCGGTGCCGGATGGATTAATTATTGGCTCACCTTCATATTTCCGCACAATGAGTGCCTTGTGCAAGGCCTTTTTAGAAAGACTCGCGGCTCTTCGCGAACCAACACTCCTGCTCGCCGACAAACCGGTAGGCGTGCTTGCAGTTGGCGCATATCGCAATGGTGGACAAGAATTGGTCATTGAACAAATTCAAGCTGCGATGCTATGCCACGAGGTGATGATAGTTGGGGGAAAGCCCAGTGCTCATCAAGGCGCAACCCTTTTGAACGCCTACAATGACGACATCACCAAAGATGAATTCGGGATGGATAGCGCCAGAAAACTCGGAATTCGCGTGGCGGAGGCAGCACTTCGTCTCTCGCTCAAGAGGGACTAACTCAGCAGGCTAAAGATAACGAGAAGCTGCTTGAGGCCTTGTAATTCGAGTGTTTTGCTATGAATCTAAAAGAGGATTGGAAAAAGCCGGCAATTATTATTGCTGTATTTCTTGGCTGCTATTATCTGCCTATAGGAACCGCTCGTTTTGATAATGCGATTGGCGAATCGCTGCACCTGGTTAAGTGGTATGCACGGGAACACGTTTTGCTATGTTTGGTACCGGCTTTTTTTATCGCCGGTGCCATCTCGGTTTTTGTCAGCCAGGCCTCGGTAATGAAATACCTTGGAGCAAGAGCAAACAAGGTTCTGGCCTACGCCGTTGCGTCCGTCTCGGGGACCATTCTTGCGGTTTGTTCCTGTACGGTTTTGCCGTTGTTTGCAGGCATTTACAAAATGGGGGCCGGATTAGGCCCTGCTGCCGCGTTTCTTTACTCGGGGCCGGCCATAAATGTCCTTGCGATAATCCTGACAGCCCGAGTCCTGGGACTTGAGATAGGTATAGCTCGCGCAGTTGGAGCAGTTGTTTTCAGCATTGTAATTGGCCTGTCGATGCACCTGATTTATCGCAAAGAAGAGCTTAAAAAAGCCAATGGTCAAATGGCTATGCCCGAGCCACAGGTCAACCGCCCACTGTGGAAAAACGCATTATATTTCGTGTCGATGGTTGGAATCCTTGTATTCGCCAACTGGGCACGCAGCGGAGACATCAGGGCCGTATTTCTCTGCTGTCCCGGAGGCTTGACCGCTTACAAGGTCGAAGGTACTTTGCTCAGCAAAACAGAAGATACTGTTACGCTTCTGGATACCTCTGGAAAGACTCACGAAATACCCGCAGAGCTTCTTCAGGGTCTCGAAGATGTTCAGAAGAACAGCTTTTATGAGTCGGTCTTTCGTATTCGCTGGATTCTGGTCCTTGTTCTTCTGGCAGGTTTCGGAGTGATGATATTATCGTGGTTCACTAATAGCGAACTACGCCAGTGGTTTGGAGCATCGTGGGATTTCGCTGTACAGATACTGCCTTTGCTGCTGGCTGGTGTCCTGGTTGCCGGATTTCTTTTGGGCAGGCCCGGACCCGGACACGAAGGCCTGTTCCCTGCTAAATGGGTGAACGCTGCGGTTGGCGGCAACTCAATCTGGGCGAATCTGTTTGCCGCAATTGCCGGGGCTTTTATGTATTTCGCCACTCTCACCGAGGTTCCAATTCTGCAGGGTCTGATGGGTGCAGGTATGGGAAAAGGGCCGGCACTGGCACTGCTTCTGGCGGGCCCGGCTTTGTCTTTGCCGAGTATGCTCGTAATCCGCTCGGTGATGGGAACGCGAAAGACCGTCGTTTTCGTTTTGCTTGTTATTATTATGGCGACAATTTCAGGAATTATCTTTGGTTCTTTTTGAGAATAAATGGATAAGCTTCTTAAAGAATTATCAAAATAAGCTTTGAGGTGTATTTATTATGTGTGAGTCGGATGAGAAAATCAGAGAAACGGTTCGTGAGGGGTATAGCCGGATTGCACAGGGCGGTTCAGGCTGCTGCGGTTCATCGACACCGGACAAGCTCGCCGAGGGGATAGGATACTCGGGCGAAGAGCTTGAGCTTTTGACAGAAGGGGCGAACATGGGTCTTTCCTGCGGCAATCCGACCGCGCTGGCAAATCTTAAAGCCGGCCAGGTCGTCTTGGACTTAGGCAGCGGCGGTGGGTTTGATGTATTTATCGCTGCGAAAAAAGTAGGCCCTAAGGGTCGAGCTATCGGGGTCGATATGACTCCTGAAATGGTCAGCAAGTCAAGGGCAAGTATTCCGAAATTTACTGAAAAGACGGGACTTTCTAACGTTGAGTTTCGTCTGGGCGAGATTGAGCATCTTCCAGCGGCGGATGAAAATGTTGATGTTGTAATCTCGAACTGTGTAATTAATCTTTCACCGGATAAACAGCAGGTCTGGAGAGAGATTGCGCGTGTATTAAGAGGGGGCGGCAAGGCGTGTATTTCTGATATTGCCTTGAAAAAGCCTTTGCCTGAACAAATCTTAAAATCCGCTGCGGCACTGGTTAGTTGTGTAGCCGGTGCGGTGCTGATTGATGAGACGATAACGATGGCAAGACAGGCAGGTCTAAAGAATATTGAAGTTGCTGAAAAAAAATCCAACCTCGATGTGATGGTCGATTGCAATGACCATTTGTACTGTCAGGCAATAGGGCTTCTGCCGGAAGGAACAAAAATCAGCGATTATATTGTTAGCATTGACGTCACGGCGTTTAAGAAATAACCGACAGACGGAGAGAAATATATGACGGATGACGGCACATCACAAAAGCAGGATAAAGGCCTGAATATCTTTGAAAAGTATCTGACGGTCTGGGTGGGGCTTTGTATTGTCGGCGGAATCGTTTTGGGCAAGCTGGCACCGGCAGTTGCCACCTACCTCGATAGTCTGGCAATTTATGTCAACAAGGCCCCGGTAGTTTCCATTCCGATAGCGGTGTGTCTGTTTTTTATGATGTACCCGATTATGGTGAAAATTGATTTTGCCGAAGTGCTTAAAGCCGGCAAGAGCATTAAGCCGGTGGGATTGACACTATTCGTTAATTGGGCAGTCAAACCGTTTACTATGTACGCGATATCGCTGTTTTTTTTAGGTACTGTTTTTTATGCTTTAATTGGCCCGGATGCGGTTGACCGGGTAAAGATGCCTTTTGGTCTTGATTTACCCGTTGGTGCTGCATACGGAGCCGGGACAGTTATTGAGGTTGAAGGCCTCAAGATGTTGCAGGTTCCCCTTTGGAGAAGCTACCTGGCCGGTTGTATTCTTCTTGGAATAGCACCTTGCACGGCTATGGTTCTTGTGTGGGGCTATCTTGCCAAAGGAAACGATGGACATACACTGGTGATGGTGGCGATTAACTCTCTGACTATGCTCTTGCTCTATGGCCCATTAGGTGGATTTTTACTTGGCATAGGCAGATTGCCGGTTCCATGGCAGGCTTTATTGCTATCTATTTCAATATATGTAGCTTTGCCGTTGGTTGCCGGTTACTTGTCTCGGAAGTGGATTATTGCTGTCAGGGACGAAGATTGGTTCAAAGAAAAATTTCTGCATTTTCTGACACCTGTAACGATAATCGCATTGCTTGTAACCTTAGTCTTACTGTTTTCCTTCAAAGGAGAGGTTATTCTTTCCAACCCGCTGACAATTCTCTGGATTGCGATACCTTTATTTATTCAGACCAATCTTATTTTTTGGCTTGGCTATGTGCTGGCAAAGATTTTAAAGCTCGAATATTGTGATGCGGCTCCGTCTGCAATGATAGGAGCATCCAATCATTTCGAGGTCGCCATTGCGACGGCCACAATGCTTTTCGGTTTATCATCCGGAGCAGCTTTAGCAACTGTTGTAGGCGTGCTTATTGAGGTCCCGGTTATGCTTATGCTGGTGCGGATATGCCTGAGGACACAAGATTGGTTAGGGACCGTACAGGTCGAAAGTAGTTGAGAAAGAACAAGTTCGATTTTAAACTTTTTTTCAAGAGGATATGCATATAAAAAAAATACAGATTCTCGGTACGGGATGTCCCAAGTGTAAGAAGTTAGCGGAAAACGCCGAGGCCGCCGCCAAAGAGCTTGGAATCGAGTTTGAAATAGAAAAGGTTACGAACATCAATGATATTATGAAGTTCGGCGTGATGATGACACCGGCCCTCGCAGTTGACGGTGATGTCAAAGTAGCTGGTAGAGTATCATCACCGGATGAAATCAAGAAAATGCTTGTGTAAGGAGAGAAAATGTGTGCTGAAAAATCAGATGTTCACTGCGGCGGACCCAAGTTGATATTCCCCTGCTCGGGAGCCGCGGACGTCGGAGAGATTTCCGACCGAGCTGCTCGAAAATTGACAGAAGACGGTGTCGGCAAGATGTTTTGTCTGGCCGGTATCGGCGGAAGGATTGAACAAATAATGCAGAAAACCAGTTCGGCCTCAAAGATATTGGCAATCGACGGCTGCGGACTTGACTGCGTTAAAAACTCTCTCGAACAGGCCGGATTTGCTGATTTTCAGCACCTGAGAGTTGACGACCTCGGGATGGAAAAGGGCAGCTCGCCGGCTACAGAAAAAAACATTAATAAAGTGGCTGCCAAAGGGAAAGAAATGATTTTGTGATAGGAAGTGAACTGACGGAACAAATTTCTGAATGATAAATGAAAAATAGAATTCTTCTTACAGAGCTCCTGCAGTGAAGTATGGATAGTTAATCTGCTGCCGGTAATTCCTGCCGATATCTGGTTATAAGTAAGCTGGATAAGGTAGATATTTAGAAGGAAGGATTTTTCGAATATGAGCAAGGTTGGGAAAATATTAATTGTTACCGTTCTAATTGCCGCAGTAGTTGTTGTGCTTGCCATCAAACAGAATAGGTCCGACCGAGGTACAACGACACAAGACGCCGTGGTTGCCAGCCCGCAGGTGGCTGGAAAAAACAGAGCGGAGCAGCTCACAGGAAAAGGCCTGCCTGTGCTGATTGACCTTGGAGCAGATAAGTGCATCCCGTGCAAAATGATGGCTCCAATTCTTGAGGAGTTAAAGAGAGAATATGAGGGCAGGCTGATAGTTGAGTTTATCGATGTTTGGAAGAATCCTGCGGAGGCTCCAAAGTATGACATTAAGCTTATACCAACACAAATATTCTATGATGCTTCTGGCAAAGAGCTGTTCAGGCACGAAGGCTTCTTCTCCAAAGAAGATATTCTTTCAAAATGGAAAGAGTTAGGCATCGAAGTTACAAAAACAAAGTGATACAGGAATTATTTATAAAACTGACACACGCTGTTGAGGGAACGCCTGCAATAGCTCTGACCGCAGCCTTTGTCTGGGGTATCCTGAGCATACTACTGAGTCCGTGTCACCTGGCAAGTATTCCTTTGATAGTGGGTTTCATCGATGAACAAGGTCGTATCTCAACTAAACGAGCCTTTATTATATCGACCCTTTTTGCGGTGGGTATTTTAATTACAATAGGTGCTATAGGGGCTGTTACCGCTACCCTCGGCAGAATGATGGGAGATGTCGGCAAGTACGGCAGCTACTTTGTTGCTCTGGTATTTTTTGTTGTCGGCCTGCATCTTCTGGATGTAATACCTATGCCCTGGAGCGGGCCGGGCCAAGTTGGTATGAAACGAAAGGGAATGCTCGCTGCGTTTATTCTCGGTCTTGTGTTCGGTGTGGCCTTGGGGCCTTGCACCTTTGCATATATGGCCCCCATGCTGGGCGTTACCTTCAAATTAGCTGCAACGAATCTCTTATATGGCGTGTTGTTGCTTATTGTTTATGGCCTGGGACATTGTTCGGTCATCGTTCTGGCCGGTACCAGTACCGAGCTGGTGCAGCGATATATGAACTGGAATGAGAAATCCAGGGGCGCAATAATTCTTAAGAAAATCTGCGGTGTCCTTATTCTTGTAGGTGGTCTTTATCTGATTTTCATTGCCGGTTAGACGGTATCCCACTGTTCTGCATATTCGTTGTTGACATTTCGAGCCTGGCGGGTGTATAGTAGCAAATAATACCAATTATAGTTAAAAATTATCGGAAAAATTGTACTCTATACTTACCGGGAGGGCCTGGATTCCTGCTTTCGCAGGAATGACGAGGTCAGGTAATCGGCAATCAATAAATAGAATTGGTATAACGGATAGTAGGTAGCGGATGCAAAGAAAAAACTATCCGCTCCGTCCGGCGCCGGATCGACGGATATATGCTAAACGTTATAGGAGTCAACAAGATGGACCCTGCGATTTTCAAGGCATACGATATACGAGGGATTTATCCCGACCAAATCGATGAAGAAGGTGCGTGGAAGATCGGCTGTGCCACGGCCCGGTTTTTGCGGTCGCTGCTTAGCGGTTATGAGCGGGGCCAGGCTAAAGCTCAGTCGCTGTGTGTCGGTCGCGATATGAGGACGCATAGCGAGGCGTTAGCCAAGGCCCTTATTAAAGGGATGAATACCACCGGTGCAAATGTGATTGATATAGGAATGGTTGATACGCCGCAGATGTATTTTGCAATCAATCATCTTGGCACCTGCGGCGGTGTGCAGGTTACCGCTTCCCATAACCCGGCCAAGTATAACGGTTTTAAGATATCCGGTCTGGGCGCCAAGCCCATTGGTGTCGATACCGGCTTAAAGGATATAAAACATGTCGCAATGGCTTTACTTCACACAAAGGGCAAGGCTACCGGCACGGTGCAGAAATATGACCTAACCGCCGAATACAGAAATCACGTCCTGAAGTTTCTCAGGCCAAATATAAAAAAGATGAAGATTGCTGTTGATGCCTCCAACGGAATGGCGGGCAAGATTGTTCCTGCCATTTTTAGCAACCTGCCTGTAGAAATCGTCCCTCTTAACTTCGAGCACACCGGTAAATTTAAACATGAGCCGAATCCTTTGATTGAAAAATATCTGGCCGAGGTAAAAACAACAGTAAAGAAAAAAGGCTGCGATTTCGGGGCCTGCTTCGACGGTGACGCCGACAGGTTGATGATGGTTGATGAAAAAGGTGATACTATCGGCTGCGATTTGATGACGGCGCTGATGGTGCCGTATTTTTTAGAGAAAAAGCCCAAGTCGGTGGTGGTCTATGATTTGCGCAGCAGCAGGGTTGTTATGGAAGAAATTATCAAGCACGGCGGCACCCCGCGAAGGGAAAGAGTCGGACATGCTTTTATGAAAAAGGCCCTGCGTGATTCGCACGCCATATTCGGCGGCGAGCTTTCCGGACACTTCTATTATTCGGATAACTACTATGCCGATTCAGGCATGATTACCTTAGTGCACGTGATGAATATCATTAGTAAAGCCGGCGTTCCAATGAGCGGGCTAATCGAGCCGTTGCGAAGATACTCCAGCAGCGGCGAAATAAACTTCGAGGTAGAGAATAAGCAGGCAAAAATGGATGAGCTTGCAAGAAGATACAGCGATGGGAAAATCGACCACCTGGATGGTGTTACTATCGGGTATAAGGACTGGTGGTTTAATTGTCGGCCGAGCAATACTGAACCACTGCTGCGATTAAATGTTGAGGCCATAAGCAAAGAGCTGCTCGACGAGAAATTATCCGAAATCGCCGAACATCTCGGTCAGCCAATATGATTTATCCGCATTGCCTTTTGCGCGTGAATGCCTGCGCCTGATTCCAAATGATGATAACTTTTTGCAACAATAAATAGTTACTGTTGCAGAAACAGTACGACTTTTAGTCCTGAGGACTCCGCCATAAGGCGTCCTGTGGACTTACGGAGAAGCGTATGTATCCATATTTGTCATTCCCACCCCGCATCGTGTGCGGGATAAACTCCAGCGGGAATCCAGCTTTTTCGCTCTGGACCCCTGCTTTCGCAGGGGTGACATAGCCGGTTTTTGTTTTCCACAACAGGTACTAACAAAGGAAACAAAAATGGAAGTTTATACAAAAACATTTCAAACGCCAAATGGTATGGTTGAAGGAGTGCAGACTAAGTGGGGCGGATTCAATATCCTGTTAGTAACCGGCTCTAAAGGTTTTTTAGCCTGTCCTGCGATTGACGTCGAGGCCTGCGAGGGATACGGCGTCGCCGCAGCGATAGTGGAAAGCACGCCGGACAATCCCATAGGGACCCTGGAGCGTTTTCCGAACCGCAAAGTTACAAAAGCAAACGCAAAAGCTCAGGCTTTAGGCATTAAGGCCGCTATGACAGTCAGCGATGCCTTTGCCTTTATTGCATAGTAGGGGCGGTTTGCGAACCGCCCTTATCACTTGAAAATATCCTTACAGAAACAGGAGATAATTATGAAAAGAGACCACCTTTCTCGTCGCCGATTTATAGCCGGTGCCGGCGCTGCTATCGGCGCAGCTATGACCACCGGTGGCATTACCGTTGTTCAGTCCGAAAGCAAAATCCCTTCCAGGAGCACGGTGCCTTTTAGATTTTGTTTCAATACCAGCACTATTCGAGGGCAAAAGCTGAGTCTGGACAAAGAAATTGAGATTACTGCAAAAGCCGGCTACGACGCTATTGAGCCGTGGGTGGACAAAATCCACGAGTACGTTAAGGGAGGGGGCAGTCTCGGTGAGCTGAGCAGACGCATCAGTGACCTTGGACTGACCGTAGAGAGCGCCATCGCCTTTTCCCGCTGGATTGTGGACGACGATGCCGTGCGTGCCGAAGCTATAGAGCAAAACAAGCGGGATATGAATGTATTAGCTCAAATCTACGGCAAGCGCATTGCAGCGCCTCCAGCGGGTGCCAACAAAGAGGCGGGGCTGGACCTTATGAAGGCGGCCGAGCGGTACCGGGCGTTATTGGAGCTTGGCGACGAAATGGGCGTAGTGCCGCAGGTCGAGATATGGGGCTCTTCACAGAACCTGCACCGACTGGGCGAGGCGATGTTCGTGGTGATTGAAAGCGGCCACCCCAAGGCCTGTATGTTGCCCGACGTTTATCACATTTATAAAGGCGGCTCTGACTTCAACGGCCTGAAAATGCTCAGCCCCAGGGCCATCCAGGTTTTTCATTTAAATGACTATCCTGCCGAGCCGCCGCGAGAAACGATAAACGACAGGGACCGTGTCTTTCCCGGTGACGGCATCGCACCGCTGACTCAGATTTTGAGCGACCTGGACGCCAACGGCAGCCGAGCGGTGCTCTCGCTGGAGCTGTTCAATCCGACTTACTGGAAGCAGGACCCGCTGACGGTTGCGAAGACCGGTCTTGCCAAGATGAAGGACGCAGTAAACAAGGCGTTAGGTGTAAGCTATAATCTTGCAGATAATCCCGCGGCCAAGCAACCCCCCGATGCAGGGACAAGCAAAGCTGATTCGCTGACGGCTTCAGAAGAACGAGCCAAACCAACCGCCAAATCAACAGCAACCAAATACAGATATGTGGCATCCGAAAACGGCGAGGTCTTCCATAAGCCCGAGTGCCGCTGGGCAAAGAGAATCAAGCCGGAAAACCTCGTGGTTTATAACAGCAGAGACGAAGCGATAAATGCCGGCAAAAGACCCTGCAAGTCGTGCAAACCGTAGATGAGACTTCAGTTTATAACCTGTAAAGTAATGCAGAGGGAGGCGTATTTTTGCGCTGCCCGCTCGAAAAATGTTGTTGATGTAGTTTTGATGGAGCAGGGTTTGCACGATGAGCCGGAAAAGCTTCGCAGCGAAGTTCAAAAAGCTCTCGATAATACCTGCGACATTCGGGGGCGCGCCTATGACGCTTCACTGCTTGGTTATGGCCTTTGCAGCAATGGCATTGTAGGATTGTCGGCGAAAATCCCCATTGTTGCCCCGCGTGGCCACGATTGCATTACGCTTCTGCTCGGCTCGAAAGACAAATACCAGGAATACTTCGACTCTCACCGCGGTGTTTATTGGTACAGCCCCGGCTGGATAGAATCCGGCAAGCAGCCCGGCAGGGAACGCTATGAAAAAATGCTCAAAGAGTATAAGGAAAAATACGGGGATGATAATGCCCAATATCTAATGGAAGTCGAGCAAAAGTGGATAAAGGAGTATAATTGGGCCACGTATGTCGATTGGGGATTTATCGATTCTGATGAGTATAAAAATTACACGAAACGCTGCGCCGAATATCTCCACTGGAACTACGATGAGCTTAAGGGCAGCCCTATCCTTATGCAAAGGCTTGTTGACGGTGATTGGCACAACAGCGAGTTTTTGGTTATCGAACCCGGCGAGAAGATTAGCGAAGACCTGACTAACGATGGCATAATAAGAGTCGAGTAGAAACAGCAACCTTCTGATACTAAATGCAGTTAAAAATTGCCGAAAAAATTGTACACTATACTAACCGGGAGGGTCTGGATTCCTGCTTTCGCAGGAATGACGAGGTCAAATAACCCGCCGCGATGCGTCGCAGCAGGTCGACAATCAATAAATAGAATTGGTATGATTACGGATTTGGTTACAATCATAGTGATAGCCGTTGGACTGGCAATAGACGCCTTTGCAGTCTCTATTGTTAGCGGCAGTGCGTACAAGCAATTACGCGTAAAGCACGCCTTGCGAATAGCTGTTTTCTTCGGCGGCTTTCAGGCGTTTATGCCGTTGATAGGCTCTTTGGCGGGATTGAGTGTAAAAGAATACATAGCAAATTACGACCATTGGCTGGCCTTTGGCCTTTTAAGTGCCGTCGGCGGCAAAATGATTTATGAGTCATTCAAGATTAAATCGGTTGAGGAAAATTTTGACCCGTCGAATATCTTTGTTCTGCTGGTTCTGTCCATCGCGACCAGCATCGATGCCCTGGCGATTGGCATTACGCTTTCACTTATCACCAGCTCCATTGTTACTGCGGTGATAATAATAGGCCTGATAACCTTTGTGTTGTCATACCTTGGCGTTTGCATCGGCAAAAAATTCGGACATTTTTTCGAAAACAAGATTGAAGCTCTCGGCGGGTTGATTCTTATTGGTCTTGGTGTAAAAATACTGTTGGGGCATATGGTTTTCTAAGAGACCCTTGCAGTCAGGAGAAAAAACAATATAATTAGCCTGTTTCATTAGGCTGAAAAATTGCAAAATAGTGGGCAGCTCCATTTAATCATAAGGGGTGTTTTTTTAATGGGTTCTAAGGTATATTTCATTAAGGCTTCGGTTAAAAATGGTGAGAAGGTGATTTCCAGGAAGGCACGAAAATTGTTTAAGGCGGGCGGTTTTGCAGAACGTTTTAAGGAAAATGATTTCACGGCCGTTAAGGTTCACGTTGGTGAAGATGGTAACAACACATACACAAAAGCCCCGTACATCAAAGGACTGGTGGACGAGCTGCTTGCATTGAAAACAAAGCCATTCATAACCGATACAACCACCCTATATCTTGGCCAGAGACACAATGCCATCGACCATAGCGTTTTGGCTGCAAAGCACGGCTTTGGCCTGGAAGGTTTAGGAATACCATTTATTGTGCCTGATGGATTGTTCGGCACAAATGAGATACCGGTTGAAATCAACGGCGAAATAGATAAGCAGGTTTTCATTGCCTCAGGTATAGTTCAATGCCAGTCGCTCCTTTCGGTGGCTCACTTGACCGGACATGTCGCAGCGTGTCTCGGGGCTACGTTGAAGACGTTGGGGATGGGTTGCGCGAGCAAAAGGGGCAAGATGAAACAGCACGCCGCTCTTAAACTCGAAATCGGAGACGACTGTACACGCTGCGGGGTGTGTTATGAGCATTGTCCGGCGGACGCAATAACACTTGACGATGTAAAGGCCCACATCGACCAGGACAAGTGCATTGGCTGTGCCGAATGTATGGCGATGTGCCGATTTGATGCTGTTATATGCAACTGGGGCGAGGAGGATGAAGTATTGCAAAAAAGTATTGCTGAGCACGCACTGGGCACAGTGAAAGGCAAAGAAAACAGGGCTGCATTTTTCAACTTTTTACTGTCGGTTACCAAAGATTGCGATTGTTCTGACACCCCGAATATGGGTAAAATAGTGGAGGATATCGGCATAGCCGCCTCAACCGACCCTGTGGCTGTCGATAAGGCAACGCTGGATTTGGTGGAAAACAAAGCGGGCCGGAAACTTGCGGAGCTGTTAGGAAATGATAAACTTAATCCGCTTTACCAGATTGAGCACGGTGAGCGCATCGGCCTGGGAAGCAGTAGTTACGAGCTTATAGAAGTTGATTAGCGATTACAAAATTTGAGGATTCGATATGTCCCTTGGGCAAATAATAAGAAAAAAACGTGAGCAGTTAAATCTGACTCTGGATGAGGTCAGCAATCGCATCGGCTTTTCCAAGCCGTACCTGTCAACTATTGAGACCGGCAAGGTTAAGAATCCGCCCAGCGACGAGCTGCTGACCAGGCTTGAGAAGACACTTGAGTTTGAACCGGGCTTGCTGCTGCACATTGCTCATATAGAGGGTCTTCCTGCCGATGTTCGTCAGGAATATGAATCCGCCGAGGCTGAAAGTCAGAAATGGCGGCAGATTATCAAAAACCTTATTGGTAAAAAAGCTAATGCAAGCCGGCTCAGCAAGCTTCTTGCCGAGAGCGACTTGAACATCGAGCGGGACAGGCTGCCTCTGGCAGCCGGTCGATTAGTGCCCGTGATAAACAAGGTTTCAGCCGGCTATCCGAGCGATTTCAATGACCTGGATTATCCCGTGGGCATAGCCGATGATTACATTCGCTGTCCGGACCTGCACGACCCGAACGCCTTTGCCGTCCGGGTTGTCGGCGATTCGATGGAGCCGAAGTTCCGTGAGGGCGATATAGTGATATTCTCACCCGCAGCCGAGGTGCATAATGGGGACGACTGTTTTGTTCGTTTTGCAATGCCGCACGAGACGACCTTCAAGAGGGTATTTTTTGAGCCGAACGATAAGGTGCGGCTCCAACCAAGAAACGAAAAATACCCGCCTATAATTGTTGACGGCAAACGCATCAACGGCCTCTACCGGGCCATAATAAAGCACGAAAAACTCTAATTGTCTCGGGTGTTTAGCCGTCGTCGGCAAGGCTACTTACAATGTAATAATATCGGAATCGTTTCCATTAATACAAAAGCCAAAGTGTCGTCGTTCCGTCGATGGCCAAGCGGTTTTATTTATTTTGGCCGGCGACGGCTAAAACCAAGGCGAAGACTTTTGAAGCGCCAGCTTGTTTCAGTGTTTTTGCGCACTCATTCAGCGTTGCACCGGTTGTTTTGATATCAT
>JBAQFY010000007.1:0-18150 GCA_049287505.1 Sedimentisphaerales bacterium
GACCACGCTAAAGCAGTGGATTTGCTCAAGGAATCCTTGGGTATGGTCGGAGATAATACCTATATAGCTGAAGACCTCAGCATAACTGAGAATGTACTTGATGGGAAAGGTAAATTGGACGATACAATATGGTTGATATTTGAGAACGGCCTGGGGCCTGTAAAAAAAGAATTCAGGCTGGATATTCCATTATTCATTGCGACAGATAAAGTTAAATATATTGGAATTGCACTGCCGCAGCTGGAATTTAGAAACAGGGCGTACCCGCATCTTGTTGCGGAAGTTGACGGAAAAGATTATACTACACAATTAGTCTGCGATATGGATAGAGTTATCCAGACAGAGTTCAGCAAAGATTTTAAGGGTATTTTAACAAGAGCTATAATATCAGCAACAGCAAAAGCCGTCGCTCAGTATGCCATTGGGAAAGAGGACTCTTCCGGCGCTCCGATTGCCTCTTTATTGGTGGCGGCATACAGTTTTGCGACAACCGCTGCAGATGTCAGGATATGGACGACTTTGCCAAAAGATTTTCAGATTGCCAGGTTTCCGAAGCCGAAAAATGAAAAATTAAAAGTTACACCACCCGGTGTTATTCCCTTTGAAATTGATATTCCTGATTGTAATAATGCGATAGTATATGTTAGAATAACAGCCAGTCAGGCTAAGCCGGTTTTTGAGGTTATAACATTTTAATTAATGTTTTTTTGGAGAGTAGAAAATGAAAACAATCACAAATATATTGCTTGTAGCTCTGGCGTTCACCTTCGCGGCCTGCGACCGGCCGACTGAGAAAATTCATATAAGGGAAGAAACAAGAAGCGATGACCTTGCCAGTAATATCGTAACCCGTCCTGTAGCTCATGCTTTTAGCGCCCTGATAGGCGAAGGTATAGAAATCGATAAGGCCGTTCTTATGAACAACGATTCCGGATTCCTTGAGCTTAATATCAACGGACACAACCGTTCATACAGTACCAAGCGTTTCAGGTATAAAATTGAATGGCTTGATGCGAACGGCTTAATGATTCAAACCAAAACAAGCACATGGCTGCCGGCCTCGGCGACGGGTAAATCCTCATTTAGCCTCAAGGCCGTCGCGCCCAGAGTAGAAGCTGTAGATTTCAGAATGGATACTAAAAAGTGGGAGTAAATTATGAAAACAAAAATAATTATCACATTAGTCGGCCTCTTACTTGCAGGCTGTGCCCAGGAAACCACAAATATTGACGTTGTCAACGACGAAGGCAAACCCGTTATGGCTCTGGATTACCGGGATTTTGCTCAGGCCGCCAGCGAAATGATTCAATCCATGATTAGCTCAGGCGCTCTTAAAAAGCCGGGTGGTGGAAGATACGTCATGACGACCGGCAGAGTTACAAACGACACTATGCAAAGAATCGACACCGACCAGCTGATGGCAAAGATTGAAGAAGAGCTTCTGAACAGCGGACAGGTCGTAATGACCTCAGCGGTAGGGGGCAAGGGCGCTCCGGACAAAATGATTTACGATATGAGAGATATCAGAGACTCGTCAACGGGAGACGAGTTCAAACAGGAAACCCTTGCAGGCAAAAAAACATTAATCGCACCTGAGCTGAGTGTTTCCGGCAAGATTCTCCAGAGAAACATCCGTTACGATAATAATCGCCAGCAGGTTGAATATTATTTCCAGCTCATGATAACAGACTTAACAACCGGCCTGAGATTCTGGCAAAAAGAAAGTATTATCGGCAAACGAGGAAGTAATAAGTCCGTAGCGTGGTAACAGCATAATTTTATTGTCCAATATTAAAGTGGGATTAAAAATGAAAAAGATATATATACTCCTGCTTGTGGTGGCAGTGGTCTGCCCGAAGGTATTTTCCGCTGCTAAGACTATAGTTAGCCAGACAAAAGGCCAGGGCGTAACGAGAGAGCAGGCAATCCAGAAAGCCTTATATCAGGCCGTCGCTCAGGCAAAAGGTCTTGCAGTCAGCTCGGGAAGGTACGAATTCGGCTTCCAATCCGCCGGTGTGGGAATTGATACAAAAGATACGGGTAAAACTATCGAGTTTGACTCCGTATCTGTCCAGGCAGGCGGTTCAACCCAGATGACTGATATTGCAGGCTGGGTCAAATCCTACGAAGTTATCGAAGAACAAAAAATCGATGATAGAACCTACGAGGTTACAATTAAAGCCTGGGTCTATGACTACGAAGACCCTGAGCAAACCAACAGGCTCAAGCTGGCGATAATGCCCATCCAAACACTCTATGGCAGCTATCAATTCGGCAGCTTTGTTCCATCCGCAGATGAGATGTCTCGTAAGCTCTCCCAGCAGCTAAGCGCTGCTATAACTGCGACGAATAAATTCGCCGTTTTAGATAGAGAGTATATCGCTGAATTTGCCCAAAACAGAAATATTCTTCTCTCTGACGATTCACCTATTGAGGAAAAGGCCAGATTGGGCCAGGTCCTCGGTGCCGATTATATGATAGTCGGAACTATATCAAATGCAGGACTCCAGATAAAAGAAAAAACATCCAGAGCTATCGGCCGACCAATCAGAGAGTATGAGGTTGATTACGTTTTTGATTATCGCCTGATAGTCGCCCCTACAAGGCAGGTCAAATTGGCCGACACCGTCAATATTTCCATCGAAGAAGACCAGGACCGGATCAGAGAGCTTGTTACAAAGTGGGAGCCGGATGACCTGGATTACAGGGAAATGGTTGACAACCTTACAATCAAAGTCGCCAACGAGGTGGTTGAGAATATTATCGACAGACTCTACCCGATACGCATCGCAAGCAAAAATGTAGAAGGGCAGGTTATTATCAACCAGGGCGGTAAAAGAATCTCGAAAGGCTCTGTCCTGGAAGTCTTCGTTCAGGGCAAAGAAATCTTCGACGCCGACACTCAAGAATCATTGGGCCGAACGGAAAACATTATCGCAACAATCAAGATTGAAAACGTAACGCCGACGATGTCATACGCCAGGCTTATAAAGGGCGACTTCGATAAAATTACCGAAGGCTTGATTTGCCGACTTAAAAAGGTTGAATTTAAAAAGCCCGAAGGTGCTAAGAGCAGTATTGAGAGAACGCCACAGGGAGGAGTAAAACTGCCCTTTGACTAATCTTTCCCGGAAGCAAATGCTTTTTGCCGAGCTCAAATGTCAGAGGTCAGATATCAGAAGTCAGATGTCAGATTATCTGTCTTCTGTAAATGTAGCGAGCTTCGTTAATCGTCTTTCGGGCTGTTTTGTCTAATCTCTTCGAAAAAGGGGGTTCTTTTTTGTTCTACACATTCAGCGGCGTAAAGATACATCGCGGCCGACCAGCTCTGCCAGTCTTGCCCCTGAGGCGTTCCATCCTGTGCCCGGAGCCATTCGTTAAAGCCGAATTCCACGTCGGCTGTGCGGGCCGGTCGAACAAGCTCGGTTAAAGCAAGGAGCTTTTTCTCAGCAAGGTTGTATTTTTTAGCAGCCACCAGAGCCGCGATATAAAAGCCGCAAATGAATGGCCAAATCCCGCCGTTATGATATTCTCCGGGCTGGTTGTACTTTTCATAACGCGGGATCCAATCAGGGTCATCCGGCCTGACGTATGGGAAGAAATTCGGGGGCAAATCGACCGCCAGGTCTTCATTTTGCCTTAAAGCCTCGGACTCTTTTTCTATCCATAATACAAGTTTCTTCGCTCTGGATGGTGATGCTATGCCGGAAAGAATCGCAAGGCTGTTGCCTAAAAGGTCGAACCGCTCACTTCGGTGCACTTTGTATGACCACATAGCGTAATAAGGTTTGTACCTTAGAACCAGGCCCTCGTGGACATGCCGCTGTTGTCTTTCACCCTTGACAGTAAACCTCTCCATTGACTGCTTAACCTCCGCAGCCTGTTCGTATTGACCGAAAAGGCAAAGATATGTATATACGATGGTATTAACAAACAGTCCATATCCTAAAACCCACTGTTCGTCCCGCCAATCACTGGTGGGCAACTGTGCCACGAGGCAGCGGTTGGCCGGGCTTTGATATTTCATCCAGTTCAAAGCCTTCTGGACGGCCTGCTCAAGAAAATCGTCCTCCTTCATAACGTTTCGGTAGATTCCGACAGCCATAAGAAACAGCGGGGTTGTGTCGCTGGAGCCTCTGTCCTCTCGGTCATGAACCAAAGATGGAATATGGCCTAAATCGGTTTGATTCCTGGCCAGCATCTCCAGAACCCTTCGCAGTGATTTAAGTAGTCTTTTATTCTGTGTGGTCAATATACCGAGTGAGCATATCATCAGGTCCCTGGTGTACGGCTCAGGATATCCCCATCCTGCGGTTCTGGGCAAATTTCGATAAGCACCATGGTTGTTGTGGAGTAATACCTGCAGAGCTGCCTGCTTAGCCTTGCTGACTGACGCTCGTTGCTGTTCATCCATATTATGATATACCTAAACGCTCTGAAACGATTTTTATAAACTTCTTTGCTATTACTCGATAGTCAAAGTTCTCTACTGCACGTTTCCTTCCTTCCTTTCCCATTCTTTCTCTTAAAGCGGCATCCTGCATCAAATCCATAAGGTAATTAGCAATGTCATGAACACTTGCTCGATAATCTACTATCCTTGGTTTCTTGAAGACATGTTTGTGACCGTTTACGTAGCCGGATTCGTCTCCGAGCATTGCCTCTCGAAGCCGAATCTCCTGGGCCACGCCTGCCAGGAAAGCGGTTTTGCCATGTATCATTGTATCCAGCATCCCCATTGCCTTTATTCCGATTACGGGTTTTTCACAGGCATTAGCCTCTACCTGAATCATCCCGAAACCTTCCAGGCGAGAAGGTGCTGCATAAATATCACAGGCAGCTAAAAGAAACGGCATAAAGTTTCTCGATACCCTGCTTGATGTGTAAACTACATTTTTGTCTATTCCCAAATGGGTAGCCAATTGTAAGTCTGCAAGGTTTTGCTGCTCTGTTCGCGGCTGGGGCCAGACCTTGCAGACATATTTCCAGTCCGGCGCCTTTTGGTCATTTATTGCCAGGGCCTGCATAACCTCCTGAGCACCCTTGGAGGCGGCGTCTCCTCCGATAGTCATAATCATTATCTGGTCATTGGCGACCCCTAAGGCCTCACGAACCGCGATTACCTTAAGGTCGCTTTTTGAACGTGGTATGAAAGAGTCTGTATCACAGCCAACGTGTAAAACTTCAATATTCTCACCGCTAAGACCATCCCGCATATAAACCCTTTTTACCCAGTTAGATGTTACGAGTATCAACGGTAAACCCTCGAGAATCTCACGATAGTTTGCCATATAACCATCAGCTACAAGCCATGGCACCGCCGTGATTCCATATCTTTGTGGGTGAAGAACCAAATGAGGTGTATGTCCCCAGTAGCCCACACCGACAATAATATCCGGCTCAAACCATCGATAATACCATTCCTTTTCCTGAGCCGACTCAAAGTTTACAGAGTGCACCTCAATTCCCATCTCTTCCAGCCCTCTATGCAGCAGATGTCCCTGGGTTGCAAGGCCTGCGGGTGAGGGTGGGTAATCATACAAAAGTAAAACTTTCATCTTCAGCTCCTTTCACCATATTTAACGTGCGTCTTTAAAGCACCAGAACGCCTCTTGTTTTGGGGTTGTCTTAGCCTCAAAGCTGTCTTTACTAAAGCCGTAAATCCTGGTGATAATATCATATTTTTCCCGCCAAATCTCATCATTTAAGCCAACCAATATGTCAGCCTGCTTAATTGAACGGGGAAGATACTCCCGATTGCCATCTTCATAAGCAAATGCCAACAGCTTCCCGGCAGATAACCTATCGCTGTTCCATAATTCCAAAACCGCCTTTGCCGTCTCCTCGTGTCTTAGATGTCTGGTGTACTCCCCGGAGGTACTGTGTGTAATAATAAAATCAAACCTATTCGAAGGCAGCAGCTCCGTTATCGTTTTTTGAACCTTGCTATTATTTAACGGGGTCTGCTCGGGGCCGTCGTCAAGGTCAGCCATAAAACCCGTGGCATTGAGCTTCTTAAGTGCCTTGAAAAACTTGGGAGCACGGTCCGGGTCACTTTTTCTACAGATTGTTACGACAGTCCATTTAGCCTCGGGATGCATCAGCATTAAACCGCCGGTCCATAAGGTTTCATCATCGGGATGTGCTACGATAACGGCACATTCGCTGTTCTCTTTTATTAAAACCGAATCCCTGGAATCCGCCATTTTCTCTCAACCTAAACTATCTCTTTCATAGCAAAGGACATCCAAGAACAACATCAAGCAGCTCATTAAAATCGGCGATTGCAAGGCAAATACGTGAATCAGCTGCTCCATAATACATAAAAACTTTATTATCCCTCTTCAACCAGCCGCAGGGAAATACAACATCATCGACATCACCTTCACGTTCATAATGAGCCTTTGGGCCAAAAATCCATTCGTCAGTACGCTTGATGACTTTCGCAGGATTCACCAAATCCAACAGTGCCAGCCCCAATCGGTAAATTGAGCCGGAAGCGGTTGTTCTCACGCCGTGATACAGAATAAGCCAGCCCTCTTTCGTCTGCAAAGGCGGTGCACATAAACCTATCTTATTGGCATCCCACCATCCCCCATCTCTGGCCTGGATTATCTCCTGATGCTCGCCCCAATGTTTCAGGTTAGGCGAAAAGGACAGCCATATATGAGCACCGAGAATCGCAGCCATAGAGACTGGTCGATGCAGCATTGCCCAAAGGCCATTGAATTTAACCGGGAAAAGAGCGGCATCTTTGTCCTCAGGAGGCATCACCGGTCCCAAGCGCTCGAAAGACTTGAAATCACTGGTCATAGCCAGAGATACAAGCGGCCCGCTTCTTGAATAAGCGGTATAACAAATAGCCCACTTATTCATTTCCTCAAGGCGGGTTATACGCGGGTCTTCTATCCCCCAAAGCTCCTCAGGATACTTTTGGGGTTCAGGTTTTAAGGAAGGCTCCTTGTTTATTTGCCAGTTATTAATTCCGTCATCACTTCGCGCCAGAGTCAAATGTGACATACCTCTAAAATCTTCAACACGGGCAAGTAATATTGTTTTCCCATCGACCTCTGCTGCAGCCGCATTAAAAACAGAATTTGCCTTGTATGGCCAGTCGCTCACCGAGAGAATAGGATTCCCCGGATGTCTTCGGAAAAGCTCATGACTTAAAATTTGCTTCATAATTTTGCCTCTTTCAGGGACCCCCCTTAGGGGGAACCCACAGCTTTATTTTTCATTTGTCTTTTCGTTCTCCGTAAGTCCACAGGACACCTTACGGCGGAGTCCTTCGGACTTTTGGAAAATTTGCGGATGTTATTTTAGCGAATCTCTCGCCAATAAAAACCTGCCACCTTTTTTGCGGGCAAGATAACTGATAACTTAATCTTACTGATTACGACCATGAACAACCTGTTGTTCGCCGCTTGGAAAAAGTCCTCGCCCCGCCCGTCGCAGACGGGACGGGGCTCGCAATCTAAAATCCGTCAGTTTGAGTAATGCCGGAAGGCATCCTGCGGAGAACGAAATCAGCCAACTCATTATTATCGGCTTTGCAAAGCAAAGACGTGAATCAACGGCATTAAAATACGTGAAAACTTTATTTTCTTCACCCGCGCCCCTGCCGCAGGGGCGGGGTTCACCCGGCCGCTGATAAGAAAGCCTCAATGTTCTCTGTCGTGACCTCTGGAGGCATCCCGCCGCCGCAGGACAGGATAATTCGGCTCTTGTCGCTTACTGATTCGAGCGCAGCTTTGACGCTGTTGCGTACATCTTCGGGTCTGCCTGCTGCAAGGACGTCGCGTGTGGGGATGTTTCCGAGCAAAGTAACAGCATTGTTCGTAAGCTTCTTCATCCGGGCGAGAGTATGCTGGAAACTGAAATTGAAAAGATTCACGCCAATTTGAGGAAGATACGGTGCGCATATCAGACCGGGGGCATCGTTGTGGAAGAATTTTACGGCAACATCAAGCGACTGGAAAATACGTTCCAGATATGGCAGCGCCGCTTCTTTGAAGTCTTCCTCGCCCAGAAAGCCTACAATGTCATCGAGGATGAATATACCATCGATTGAGGGAAAGGTACTGGCCTGAAGTTCAAGCCAGTCGATAATGAAATCCGTTACAATCTCAAGCAATTTTTGGGTTTCATCGGGATTGGTCCGGATGGCCATAAGGAATTCTGTGCTGCCGGCAAGGAACGAAGCCACGTTCAAGGGTCCGCGTGAGACTGCGAATTTGATGGAGTGCCCTGCCTGCTCGATTTGGCCCTGGTAATGTTTTAAGCGATTGAGGACGAACGGCAGCAGGCCGTCCGTTTTGGGGTTCGGCTTGCAGAGCGAATGTATATCCTGAATATCGGTAATAATTTTATCTGCGTAGGGCAGCTCGTTTTCCCGCCAGCCCCGCCCATTAGAAATGGGCGAGGGCCAGGAGCATTTCGCGCCGAAAGCGGACGGCTCAGTACACATCCCAAACTCGGCCCAGAAGCCCGGCAAAAACATAATGTCCGGGAACTGTCTGACGGCCTTGAGGTTGGCCTCGAACCACATCTGTTCGCTGGAGAAGTAATCGATGGTGGACATACCCGCCCAGCCCGGAAGCCAGGGGCTGTCGACGACGAATCCCACCGGCACCGGCTCAACCAATTCACCTTTCATAACAGCGAGCAGTTTGTCCCATTGCTCGGGCCTCATGTTGTCTTGGGCTTCCTACGGACGAAATGCACGACAATACAGAGAACGATAAAGCCGACAAGCAGTCCGATCCCTTTCCACTGCAACTTCGACCAGAGGCTCCAGACGCTTCCAAATGTTGCAGCACCGGCTGCCAATCCCATAAGGACATTCCAGAGGATGCGTTTGGGCCCCACGGGCATACTCTCGCCAAGGAAACTCTTCTGGTTCATGAGCAGGAAGAACGCGAAGTATGCGATGGGCAGCAGGACCATTGCAAAGACGGACGTCGGCACCGCAATATACGGAGCGGCGTCTTTCCAGAAGAACGGTCCAAGCGCTCCGACTGATACCATCAGGCTACCGAATCTCTGTGTCCAGCCCCTCGGTGGTCTGCCCAATAGCTCGCAGAAACAAAGCCCGTTAATTGTCATCAGCATTGTGGCGGCGCTCATGGCCATACCCATGACACCCAAGCCAAAAACATATTGAGCAATTACCGGACCGGTCAGCGGTGCGAGCGTTTCGGCCAGGTTGAAGGCATCGCGATTGACCAGGATAGCCGACATCCTCTTGTCCGCCCACGGCAGGGCTTCCGACCGTTCCTGTACCTGTTCGTGCGTGAGTTTGGCGAATTCCTCTTCGCCAATTTGGAATTTGAGTCTGTTCGCAAGAATGTCCTTGTAGAAACCGACGAGGTTTTTGGCGGGCTCAGCGGTTATTTCACCGCCCGGCTCGGCAGCGACGAAACCCTCTGCCGGCTGACCATGAAACTGGCTGCTCGAAGCAATGACCACGCAGCCGGTCGCCAGGATAAAGGGGATGAACAATCCGGTTGACAGGTCAAAAATAGCAAGACCGCGGAAGTATTTGTCCCAGCCTTTTCGGAGCATCGAGTACGGCAGCAGAAAAGTCATATTGATACCTACTGCCGTTGCCGCGGCGCTTATCATAACGTCGCGCTGCTTACCCACAATCATGTTGGTCCAGAAAGGCTGGAACTGCTCGGCCACCTTTTGTATGTGGGGCATTATTATGTCGGTCGGTTTGACGAACAAACTCAGGTCGGGAATCAGGCCGCTGAGAATTTCACTCCAGATAATCTTTCCTTCGATGCTGAGCTTGACGACAACACCGATGAAGCAAAGTACTATCATACTGACGATTGTCTTAATCAGAATCTCGAATATCTTGACGCCTTTACCGCCGGCACCATAGGTCATAGTAAAAGTGAGGCAGATTGCGAGAAAGATTGCACCGGCGACCGTTTTACTGGCTATTTCCGGCATGGCTTCCGGTCCGAGGAATCCGGGCAGGATGTTCTGTCGCAGTGCTGCGGTTCCCAACGCGAACTGAGGAAGTGACCATACGAGATTTGCCATCATGGAGGCAATCAGCCAGCCCCAGCCGAGGACAGGATTGACATGTCTGTTGATTGCGTGCAGGGGACGCTCGCCGGAGGAGAGTGTTACGTATGCGATGGCGCTCATCATAATAATACCTAAAATCATCGCCAGCGGCTGAAGCCACATAAAACTAAAGCCGACCAGCACGCCCAAATACAAGCTCGACGACAGCGAGCCACCGCCCAGTGTTATGCCGCTCTGGAGCCAGCCCGGGCCTGATAACCTTAAATATGTCTTAACGATTGCTCCTGTGCCTTTCCGGCGGGCGGCCAATATTGATTGGCGGTCTTTTTCGATGCGCGGATTCATGTGCATAACCTGCCGCCCTTGACCCTGTGGAGGATTTTGTTCTGTTTGGTTTGGCGCCATGTTTTACTCTCCTGTGTCAGACGTTTTAGAGGGACCCCGCAAGGCGGGAACCCACAGAATATATTCTTTTGTTTTTAAGACAGCTTGCGGGTCCGTTTCAAACGGCAGACATCCCGTTCCAATACAAACTTTCTCTCTATTGTTGGCCAGTTCCAACACTCTGTCAACTTCCTTTTGGACGTCTCCGAAATTTTTTGATGTCATCGGCCCCGGGTCCATATTGATTCTGACCATCACGTCCGGATGAGCGCGCATTTTTTCCATAAACATTTTCTGGTCTGTTTTGGCCGGACAGCAGACATATCCTGTCCCCGTCTGGAGAATATAATCAAGAATCGGCAGCGTATTACCCCCAATGATGCACGGAACAGGATGGCCGACGATTGCTGATGTCTCTTCCATAATTTTTTTAAGAGCACCAAGCTCGATGTCCCTGAAGTTATCCGGAGACAGCAACGGTGGTACCGCTGCCGATTCAAAAAAGGCAATATCTAAATCCTGATGGACGACTTCTTTGCAAAACTCGACCTGCCCGGCCACAAGATGGCTTAGAGTCCGGGCAACCAGGTCGGGGCTGGTCATAATCTCGTTCAACAGGTTCTCAAATCCCATTAGATTTGCTGCCAGTGAGAAAGGACCACACAAAGGTATTCTAACATCCGCCCCGGGACATTCATCGGCAACACGCCCGGCGGCCTCTATAACCATTGGAACACGACCATCGGTTTTTGGATTAAACGGCTCCAGATTGATTAGCTCTTTTGCTGTGGAATAGGGATGTTTGGAAATGGCAGGAACGCCATTGCCGGAAGGTCTGTCAACGATTGCACCGTACGCTTCGGCTTCCAGGTTATAAATGTCTATGCCAACCACGACAGGGCGATGATTGTAGAGACGAAACGCTTCAATGTGAGCTTTTGATAGCAGCCAGCCGTTTCGCGATACTTCCCAGGGTGCTTTGCCAATCAATCCGGCAGCGTGTTCATATACCGATGGGCAAAACTGCACGTGTTTTAATTCCTTTCCCGATAAACGTTAGGACCTGCATCTGCGTTCAATTTCCCGAATAACCGCTGAGTTGTCCAAATCTCCGTCACCTGCTTCTATCGCCTTTTTCAGGACATCAAGATGGACTTTTGAGAGCGGTAATTCCTGCTTTAGCTTTTCTGCGTATTTTATGATAATGGAAACGTCCTTATGGTGTTGGCGCAGTCTTGCCTGGGCGGTGAAATCACCGTCTAACATTTTTTTGCCTTTGACGTCCATAGCGGCGGAATAGGCGGGCGTAACTTTGAGCAGCTCAAGAAATGCCTCCGTGTCGAGGCCCAGTTTGCTCGCAAAAACAAGCCCCTCGGCCAGAGCAAGGCGGTTCAATCCAAGAATCAAATTGCCGGCGAGCTTGGCCTTAGAGCCGCTACCCGATTCGCCGACGTAAAATATATTCTCGCCCAGCGCGTCGAAAATATCTTTGCACTGCTCGAACGCTGTCTTGTCGCCCCCGACCATAAAGATTATCTCTTTGTCCCTGACCTGCTGGCTGGAGCCTGAAAAAGGAGCATCCAGAAAGTAAACACCTTTTTCTGCAAGCCGTTTTGCCAGCGCCGCCGTTTCTTCGGGGTCGCCGGTTGTCGTATCAATGATATATCTCGAAAGTGTCTTGGCCTTTAGAATCCCGCCGGGGCCTTCGACGACGTGCAGGACTACTTCTGTGTCCGGAAGTGAGAGGATAACGTGGTCGGCTTGTTCGGCCACCTGTGCAGGGTTATTGACGGCTTTTCCGCCCAACTGTTCAAGGTGCTCGCACTTTACCGAGTCGATATCGAAGCCGATGACAACGAACCCGTCAGCCAGCAGACGCTCTGCCATCGCCGTACCGACAAGGCCAAGACCGACAAGTCCAATCTTATCTGTCATACTTTTGCTCTTTCTGCTTATTTATGACTTATAACCGGCCATCTCAAATAAACATGTTATGAAATTCGAAATCCGAATATCGAAATCCGAAACAATATCAAAATTCAAACTTCCAAAATTCAAAACTTTGTTTTGAGCATTTTAACTTTGGTCATTCGAGTTTGTTTCGAATTTAGGATTTCGGGCTTCGGATTTCCTTATTAAAGTATCACTAACATCACCAGCACACAGGCCAGGCAGATTCCTAACGTGACCACAAAGCCCACCCAGGACTGGCGCGAGGGCTTGATGATGAACAGACCACCAGTGGTGAGCCAGCGTTTGGATTCCGGCACGGCTTCATCCAATGGCAAATCAAGTTTACTCTCCTGGCCGATAGGAACGTATATCTTACTGAAGAACTTCTCAATAACCTCCGCTGCCGGCGGCCTGGTTACCAGGCTGCCTATTACACCTGCAAGTACGCCGACCACAATCGGCACGCCAATCGTGACGTCCCGGCCGCAGTCGAGAACATAACGGCTGACCAGGAACGTTCCCGAAGCCAGGATTGTGCTGGAGAGCATCCCCGTTGTGTTCATCCGCCGCCAGAGGATACCCATCGCGGTGGAAATACCTACGAGACTGAGGATATTGAAATAGTCGAGGATTGTTTTGACGAGGTTACTGCGCATCAGAATCGCGGCCCCAAGTGACAGAAGGGCGATGACGACACCTACAATTCGGGTTACACGTACTAATTGGCTCTGGTCAGCATTTTGATTGAAATAGACGCGATAAATGTTTTGGGAGAAGAGTCCGGCCACTGTAACCTGGACGGCGTCGCCGGAGGACATAGCAGCCGCCATTACGCAGGCCAGCATCACGCCCTGAAGCTCGGGCCTCAGCAGCCCTCGGATTGCATCGCCAAAGGCGGCGTCCTTATTTACCTCCAGGCCTGTGTTTAGCAGATATGCCAGCCAGCACAAACCAAGCACGCACCAGCCTATGGTGCAGAGGCGCTTGAGGATGTTGCCGTACGTAAAGCCGACCCGTCCCTCCCATTCGGTCCGCCCTGCCGCACAAACGCTCATCAGATGCGGAAACGCAAGCGCCGTCAGCGGAGCGTTGATAGACAGTAAAAGCACTGTAAGCAAACTAAATTCTTTCGGGTCAAACAGGCTCAGGTAACTACCGCCTTGTGCTCCTAATGTCGCTCGCACTCCGGACATTCCGTCCACGCGGCTGAGTGCAACAGGAATGGCAATGAACGACAGGGCTATAATCATTAAGCCCTGAATCATATCGGTGCGGATTGCCGCGATTATCCCGCCCCAGTAGCTGTAGATTACGAACACCGCTGTCGAAGCGAACAGGATACCGAAGAACCACACCTCGGCGGAAGTCGCCGTTGCCTTACCCATCATACCCTGGACGGTGCGTGTGGTCGCGAGCAAAACGCCGGCCAAAAAGACAATCATTCCCGCCGCTGCAACTATTATATACAGTACGCTGGCGGCCTTGCCGAAACGTTCCCGGAAAAAGTCGGCCATCGTCAGGCACCGCATCCGCCGAATTATAGGTGCGATAATCCAGTAGAAAGGCGTCCCGAACAACCACATCCACGAAACCCATATACCGGAAGCCCCGCTTACAACACCCTGGCTCATCACCCCTGCCACATTGCCGGGATGCGTGCCGGCGCCGAAGGCGTGCATCACCATCATCGGCCAGCCGAACCGGCGATTGCCTAACAGATAACCCTCCTGGCTTTGAATGCCCCGTTTGCTCCACCAGCCCATCAGGAGCATTCCGGCAAAATATAATATAAGCACAATCCAGATCGCATAGTGTAATCCGAGAAACTCCATAGCCACTCCTTATGCTCGATTCTCGATTCTCGATTCCCTATACTCGACGAGCATCGGGTATCCATTATCAAGTTAAAACGTTTTGATGGGGACTTCGGTCCCCGTTTTTTCAGCCGAAACATAAGCGCTGTAGATAGTCGAGACAGCGTCGGCGGCCAGGTTACTGCTGCTTTCCAGCGGGTCGCCATAAGCGATGGTCCTGTAGAAGGCCTCCATTTCCTGCGGGTAACCTGTAAACCAGTCCTCATCCGGCGATGGGTTCGACCAGCCTTGTTTTGTGCCGGTCTTTTCCACAACATAAATATCGGCAAAATATGCATCCACCGGGTTGTAAGTTTTCATTGCTGTGTTCGGGTTGATATTGCAGATAGTCCTGTGATTGTTCGCCGCGACTTCGAGCCAGTTGTGTATGCCGCCTAAAACAATATCAGAGGCGAAGATGTCGGCGATTGTGCCGTCTTCAAAAACGATGTGCATCAAAGAAAAGTCATCAATATCGTAGTAGTCGCACCGAATATGCCCCTTGTCCTCAAAGTTCTCCAAACGGGTAAGGGCGGCTGTGCGTGCGGATACTGCTTTCGGACGAATTGGTTTGCCGTTTCGAGCATTTCCCTCCACGCGTTTTAAATAAAGCGCCGCCGTGAGCGGGTGACATCCCTTGCCTATCATTACACCGCCCCCGGAGAACTTCCAATAGGCATACGTCGCAGCGTGCGAGCCGGAGTGTGCCTCTTCGCCGTGGAGCCAGAGGATCTGTGCACCTGTTTTTTCGATAATCTCCCGCTCCTTTTGAATCGAAGGCGCATATACCCAGTTCTCGGCGTACAGTATCCGCCCTTTGCTTTTCTTTTCCGCCTCGAGCATCCGCTCGATGCTCGCAATGGAATGGTCGAGTGCATCCTGTTTTGGGAAGGTATCGCCGTTGAAATCCTCCGAGCCGTCACCGAAGTAGCCGGTGAGCGGTTTTTCCACAATGGCGAACTTGTCCTGCTCAAGGGCCGCAACCGCAATGGGCTCATGGGCCACAGGCGGAGTGCAGACGTGGACGACATCCACCTTGTCGAGCAACTCCTCCAGGCTCTTATAAAACCGAATGCCTCGCTTCTTGGCGTATGCCGAGCCTTGCTCGGTGTTGATGTCGAAGACACCTTCGACCTCTAAGCTTGTGCCGTGCACTTTTTTCATACATTCGAAATGAAATTTTGCAGCAAAGCCCGAACCAACGATGCCCGCACAAACAGTCTTCTTGTCCATCCAACGTCTCCTTTCTTGCTACTGATAGTTCGTGAACTGTCTCAGCAGTATTTCTGCGGTCCATTTTGCTGCCCGTGCTACTACTTCCGGGCAGTCGCGATTTATCTTCTTCCTAATGTCCTTACATAATACGCTTCCATATTCCTTTTCAAACTGTTTGTACACCTGCCGGATCAGGGTGTGAGATAACTTGGTGTTTCCAAATTTATTTGCGCCGCAGAGCCAGCCGATGACCATACCTAAACCAGTGAATGCCCCGCAATTTTGTATGCCGTTGGGCGTCGCTCCGCCGTCCAGGCAACTGGCTGCTCTGAACAGGTCCTTGTCTTTGGGAATAAAGTCAATAGATTTTTGCAACGCGGCGACAGTGCATCGGCAACATCCCCCATGCTCTTTTTCAAACCGATGACCGGTCTTATACGCTTTCTCAATTATTTCTTGTCCCTTATCACCGATATCAAATTGTGTCTCTTCGTCCAACACCTTGAACTCAGGCTGATTTTTCTGCGCACCTCCAGCTTTTTGTGGCAGCAGAGCACCGATTGCGCATATTCCCACCGTCTTGATAAGTCCACGTCTGTTGTAGCGTAGTCTTCGAGCCAGGTGATTTTTGGTGCTTGGGTTCATTTTCATTCTGTTGCTTTTGGTAGGAACATCTCCGTTTTCTGTTTTCATATTTTTTGTACCCCGGTCAGTCACCATATTGGTGTTTGCGAATAGCGTTCAATGACAAGGCGCCACGAGAACCGATACGGCTGCCGAATATCTTTAAGCCGCCCAATCGGCCCCGGAATTGGTGGTCTTTGCCGTGATGGTGTATTATAAAGGCCCGGCTCTTTGTAAATGTGCACCGGATTTGGCTCGGACGAATATGTTCCATCTCCGAATTCCCACCGACACCTGAGTTTGCTCGGTGTCGAGAATTTCACTTCAAGGGGTGCTATACCTTCAGTTGGATTGGCAGATGCTTTTACTTCGGGTCGCATTTTTTCGCCGGGGGCGTAAACGGATAGACGTAGCAGGTAGTTGGCCTTAGGCGGGATAAAGCTAAATGTGCCGGGTTCGGCATTTTCCATTGGAGTAATAGTCATATTCCACGTGTCGATGCCGTCAACCTTGTACAGTCTCGGACCCGGAAGCTCTAAGGCTATTGCTGTCGGCGAGGTAAAGTATATGAAATAAAGCTCCCCCGTCTTGGAAAGCACATAGCTGCCGGAGGAAAGCTCACGAGGTTCCATCTGGTCAAATGGAGTCGGCTCCATTATCTTTTTCAGGAAAGCAATTCTGGGGGGGCTTTGTCCGTGCAGCACACCGCCTTTTGACCACCATAGAATCTCTTTTGGGTGTTTGTAAGTTTCGCCGTGCCCGACGTAACAGCCGCCGATGGTTCCCAGCCAGAATCTGTGGGTCAGTTCCTGTGCGGTAATATTGCCCCAGCCTTGCGGGATGTTCCCTTCGTATTTGCATTCGTCAAATACAATCGGTTTTTTGTATTTGTTCCGCCACTCTATACCTCTGTTCAGGTCAGAGCTTTGGATGCTGGCGTGGGTTACCCAGGGCTTGTTGTGGTTGTAGAAGCCGCGGCAGTTATGGATGCCGCGAAGGCGCTGGTATGGGTCGTGCTTTTGGACGATTTGGAAGAAGCGGTCCCAGTCTGCCATAGTCTTTGACTTCATCAAATCATACTCATTGGCGAAGGACCACCACACGTTGCGATAGGCTGCCAGCCGAGCGACGATGTAACGCAGGTAGCGGTCGTCGGTCTCGGAGTCCATGTTGGCGTAGCCCCAGCGGTCGTAAGGATGGAAAAGGATAAGGTCGGCCTCGATTCCCAGAGCGCGCAAATCGCCGAGGCGCTTTTCAAAATGCCGGAAGAATTCGGGATTGAAACGGCTGTAATCCCAGTCTTTCAGTGGTCTTCCCTCGAACGGATAGAACTCGGGCTCGTTTTTGTTGTAGGCATAGCTTTTAGGAAAGACGCACATTCGCATCTTATTAAACGGTGCATCTTTGAGTGTGGCCAGCGTTTGTTCCTCCATCGCATTTCCCTGATGCGCCCAGGCGTAGCAGGTAGTGCCGATTTGAAAATAAGGCGTGCCGTCGGCGTAGGCAAAGTGCCAGGTTTTGTGTACACGAATAGGGCCGTGATTATCCGGTGATGGTTCTATGCAGGTGAATTTGCCCGTTTTGCCGTTAAGCTCTCTTCGGTTGCTTTTTGTTACGTAGGACCATTGGCCCAGTGCGTCCGGCATAAAGCGGATGCGATAGATACCATTTCCATCGTAGAACCCTTCCGGCTCAAAGACTCGGCCATTGAGCTTAAACTCAGCGCTTAACTTTACATCAATAAATGGATTGTCGCCATTGGGACCCTTTAGCGCCAGCTCAAAAATCCCCCAGCGTTCGATAGTGCTGGAATTAGATTTTCCTTCTACTATTGTCGTTGCGGCAAGCAGTGCCAAAGATGTGAGAAGCAGTAGTTTAATCCGCCCAAGGCGGACTCGATTTAGGCGCATTTGCATATTATTCCTCCCTTTAAAAACCTACGGTTCGGCCCTTTTATCCCCACTGTTTTGTTTTTGAAGCAAAACGTCGGGGGACAACGGGGCGTTGCCTACTGAGCCATCAAGTCAAACGGTGAGATGTAATCGCTGTGTTTATCACGCGCCTCGTTCAGACGCTTACG
>JBAQFY010000008.1:0-22881 GCA_049287505.1 Sedimentisphaerales bacterium
TGTCCGAGTAGTACTCCCAACCCTGGGAACCAGCCGGCTTGCCCAGGCTAAAGTCCTGCATATACGGAACCGCATTCAGCAAAAGTCTGGGCTCAAGACGCTCAAACACAGGTGCCCCCCGGGACTGGCGGTGTTGTCGCGAACGCCCGTTACCTCGCAGCATTTTAAGTATGCGCTTCATTTTATCTTCCTCCATGGTCTCACTGACGATGGAACCGAGAAGCCCTGAGCCTGGCCAAAGTCCCAGTCAAGCATCGAAGTACCAGTTCCCATCAACACGTGATCCTTTAAATAGGTTATTTGAAATCAATACGCCCTTTCTTTTTTTGCCCTTTTTATGTATAGTCTTACTTAAATAGTGCCACCTTATATCTTACAAGTAACGTTTTTTTTGGTAGTCTGTATTGAGATTTTGGGTTTGAACGCATTTTTCGAAGAACTGGGGGGCGCAGCTGTTTGTATGGGAATACGACTCCGGGGCCGATAACAAAACCTGATTTTGGCTATATAGGGAAGCATTCACAATCAACTTTATGGACAATCCTACCCTTATTAGCCACCGAAGCACGTATTTTTGGAACCCAATTTGCAGGATTTCAATTGCAGTTTTGTTCAATATATGGGTATAATGGTAGAGTAATTTTGTCAGATATGGGAGATTTGATAGCATGATTCCGAAAAAAAGTTTTACGGGTTCCTGGATTATTTGTGTTGTCGTGCTGAGCGCGTTAAAAGCTGCGTCTTCAGATGTGGGAATCAGAGCGGTTACTAACCCCAGCGCGGACATAACGCTCTCTTATGTTCAGCCAGGTCGCATTGCCAGGGTTTATTTCAAGGAGGGTGAGTGGGTAAAAGCCGAGCAAGTGCTGGTCCAGCAGGACGACTCTGTAGAGCAGATCCAACTGGCCCAGCTCGAGGCAGCAAGCGAGGACACAACTCAAATACAGGCGAGCGAAGCTTCCCTTGCACAGAAAAGAGTTGACCTTAAAAAGCTGGAGAAAGCAGCGGCCCAGAACGCCGCAACAGAATTAGAAGTAGAATACGCGAAATTGAATGTGAAAATGGCTGAGCTGTCGCTTCAGCTTGCAAAATTCGAGCACGAACAGGCGAAAAGAAAAAACAACGAGGTAAAGGTGCAGATTGAAAAGATGAGTCTGAAAAGCCCGATAAACGGAAGGATTGAAAAAATTCACGTGGAGACCGGCGAATCAATTAATGCCCTGGCCGATGTGGTTCGGGTTGTCCAGATTAATCCGCTTTGGATTGACGTCCCTGTACCTTTAGTCAAAGCAACTACTCTCAGTGACGGAAAAACTGCAACAGTCAGGTTTCCAGACCCAAATAGGGCGTCCTTAGAAGGAAGAATTATTTACATTGCCGCGGTCGCAGACGCGGCCAGCAGCACATTAAGAGTACGTATAGAAATACCCAATAAATCAAATAGACCTGCAGGCGAACACGTTGAGGTTATTTTTCCAGCTTCACCCAGTTAGAAATCTTCACTTTTTGAAGCATATTGTTTCTCCTGTGGAATTTCTAACGGGGTGAACGAAAGCAGAGAAAGGAGTCCAAAAATGAGCCTTAAAGGAGATGCTGTTCTATTAAGTAATCGTTCAAATCAAAATGCGCCAGATGTCAGAAGTCAGATGTCAGAAGTCAGATGTCGGAAGTCAGATTATCTATTATCTGTCCTCTGTCCTCTGTCCTCTGTTCTCTGTATTTTATTGATTGCCCAATTAGCCGGTTGTGTTTCTGACAAAGTAGATGATAAAGGCGTTCTAAATTCCTACCAGCAAACTCTGGCTGAACAAGGCCCCCAGCGACGAGCTGACACCGAGGGCAAAGACTCGCTTCGCCCTTTAGACCTGCTTAAGCCAACTCCTGCTCCTGAAGGAATTCTACCTAAAGTTGAAATCATAACAGATCCTAACACGGGCAGAAAGATTGTCGAGCTGACAATTGAGCAAGCTTTAGAAAGGGCTCTTGCCAACAGCCCCGAAATCAGGGTAGTGAGTTTCGACCCGTCGATAGCCAAGCAAGACATAACCAAAGCGGCTGCAGAGTTCGACGTAACTGCCTTCGGGCGTATGAATTTCGAACAAGATGATAATCCTGTTAATAGCATTTTGCAGTCCGGACAATCAGATGTTCGTTTGTTGGAATCAGGCGTCAAGCAGAAAGGCGTCACCGGTTCAGAATGGACTTTAAGTTATGCCTTAACCCGCAGCTGGGACGATTTGGCGGGCAGGACGCTTCCCACACGGTATGAGCCAATACTCGCATTTCAAATTAAACAGCCGCTGTTGCGTGACGCATGGCAGCAGACCAACCTTGCGGGCGTGGACATAGCCAGGTTCAATCATGAGATTGCCGTTCTTGGTTTTGGTCAAAAAGCCGAGGATGTTTCGGTAGAGGTTATATCGGCGTACTGGCGGCTTCTGCAGGCTCGCCGAGACTTCGAGATTTTACAGAAACTATTGCAAAGAACGCTCGATACATTGAAAAAAGTGTTAGGCCGAAAAGAAATTGACGCTACCGACGTGCAGATCAAGCAGATGGAGGCTTCTGCAAAAGCTCGTGAGGCTATATTGCTTCAAGCCAGTAAAAGAATCATTGACACACAGGATGCTCTGGTGAGATTGATGGCCGACCCGCAGGTGAGCATGCTCGATGAGGTGGAAATCGTACCCGCTACTATACCTTCTATGATGGCAGAGGAGTTTGAGCAGTCAGAAATTCTGGGAATGGCCATGAAGAAAAATCCAATAATGCAGCAAGCCCGAGTTGCGATTACTATCGCAGATATTAACATCCGTGTTGCAGAAAACCAGGAGATGCCACGACTGGATTTGATTGCTTCAAGCAGAATCCAGGGTTTAGCCAGGACCCAGGGCCAGGCACAGGACAGCTTCAATAGTGGCGACTATGCGAGTTATGCAGTCGGTTTGTCTCTTGAATATCCGCTCGGCAATCGCCAACGAGAAGCTGAATTACTCCAGAGAAGAATCGAACGCAGAAAAGCTATTTCTACTTTGCAGAATCTTGCCGACCAGGTGGCAATACAAGCTAAGGAGAGGATGAGAATGGTCGAAACAAACCGTGCAGAAATAGAAATTCAGGAACAAGCCGCCCAAGCAGCAAGAATTCACTTGCAAGCCGTAGAGGATTCCGAACCGATTCGAGAGAAACTGACACCTGAGTTTCTTTTAGTCAAACTCCAGGCACAGGGGGCTTTAGCAGATGCCCAGCTGGCGGAAATAAAGGCCGTTGCCGACCTCAATATTTCCTTAGCCAAATTGGCTCAAACCACGGGGACCGTACTGGAGCTGCGTCAAGTCAGCACCGCCCTGCCGATTGCTTCTGAACGCTAACCTCGATACTGGATGCTTGATACTCGATGCTCGACGAGAATCGAGACTCTACCCAATAGAACATTGACGATTGACTATTGACTATTGAAAAAGGAGCTAATATCTAAAATCAAATAGTAAATAATCAATAGAAAATAGTCAATCTAAGTTGCTATTCCCCTCCCGTAAAGCTAAGCTGCTCTTCGAGCCAGTGGTCTGTTCTCATAACTGATTTGCGCTGGTGCAGTGCGAGCCTTTCTGCGCGAAGCTGGGTCAGACGAAATACGGCTCTGGTAGTAGTTGAAGAGATATCATCAACAGTCCGCCGTATGGCGGAGCGTTTTTTCAAATAGGCGACGAGATTTTTGGCATATCGAGCCACAAACTCATCCTCCAGACAAACTATTGCCTGTGCGCTTCCGGGGTCGCCCTGGCGTGCACACCGCCCGAAGAGCTGTCGGTCTATACGTCCGGATTCGTTCCGCTCACTGGCGATAACATGAAGCCCTCCCAATTTTGCCACTCCCCGGCCAAGTTTGATGTCGGTGCCGCGGCCCGCCATATTGGTCGCCACCGTTATTCTTCCAGTCTGACCGGCACCTGCAACTATTTGGGCCTCCTCACGGTGACGAACAGCATTAAGAACCTGATGGTCCAGGTTTTGGACTTTAAGCAATTGGCTGATGTATTCGCTGGCTCGGACACTTCGCGTGCCAACGAGAACCGGCCTTGCGGTATCATGAACACGGCGAATCTCTAACAGGATTCTCTTCCACTTAGCATCTGACGTGGGTAAGACTATATCCGGCAGGTTTTTTCTTACGCACGGACGGTTCGTCGGAATTACTACTACAGGCAGGTGATAAATTTGCCAAAATTCGGCAGCAGCTTCACTTGCCGTCCCCGTCATACCCGACAATTTGCGGTACATTCGGAAGAACCGCTGAAAACTGATACGCGCGTATGTATCTTTGGGAGGAGTGATTTCAAGCTTCTCCTTAGCCTCAATAGCCTGGTGCAGGCCGTCGCGCCAGCTACGGTCCGGCATGAGCCTGCCCGTGAAATCATCGACGATGACAACTTTACCGTCATCAATAACATACTGTTTATCGAGTGAATACAGCTCTTTAGCAACCAAAGCTTTGGTCGCAATCTCCTCACGACGGCGGGCACCTTGCCAGATATAACCAAAAGTTTCCGCCATGTCCGCTAACCGAGCTTTACCCTCGTTCGTCAGCTCGACTTCTCGATAGCGAGTGTTTACACGATAGTCTGTATCCTGGTTCAAATGGGTCACTATATCCGCCGCCTGGCGAAAGGCCTCCGCCTGTTCCGGGTTGGGAGCCGGCCCGGAGATAATGATCGGTGTAATCGCCTCGTCAACAAGAACAGAATCCGCTTCATCGACAATGGCGAAATTGAGGCCGCGCTGTACCAGCCGGTCTATTATAGACTGACCGGCTCGGACTATTTTGGTCAGAAGCGCTGAACTCAATCCTCTCAAACGACCCAGAACGAGCCGGTCGCGGAGAAAATCAGCAGTAACCTCTTTATTCGTGCAATAAGTTATATCAGCCAAATAAGCCGCTCGCCTCTGGGCGGCGGACATCGCCTGTGCTATATGTGCAACACTTAGGCCGCAAAAGCGGTAAATTCGGCCCATCCATTCGGCGTCGCGTTCGGCCAGGTAGTCATTAACTGTAATAATGTGGCAGCCCTGGCCTCGCCAGCCGGCAACTGTTGCAGGCATGGTGGCAGTCAGGGTCTTACCCTCACCTGTAGCCATTTCAACAATGCAGCCTTTTTCAAGACCGAAAGCGCCTGCTATCTGGACAGGAAAAGGGCTTTCACCTATCTGCCGAACCGCTACCTCCCGGACCAATGCAAAGGCCCGCTCAAGGTCCGAACGATTGTCACGGCGGCGGCGAAAAATCTCGCGCAGCTCATCAGCAGCCACACGGAGCTTAGCATCGGTCATTTGGGAAAAATGTTTTTCCAGAGCAAGCACTTTTTCCACCCGGCGCAAGAACATTTGACGTCGCGGTAAAAAGCGACCTACTAAGCCAATTCCCGCATCCCACGCAGCATCGAGTCCCCTGGGTAGAGGTTTATCTGAAACCCGCTGCTCAAGTCCGCCCAAAGCGGACCACATTGCACTTGGAAGGATTTCCATTTTAAATGTGGAACCTCCGCTGGAATAGTTGCCTTGCAGATAGCCACCACTGGACCGCAAGCGGCTTGGGAGACATCAGGATTCTCGCTACAACGCGCTGTCCGGTAAGCAAACGAACTGAAGAGTCCGCATTTGGTTTGATACGAATCTCAAAAAACATCTCAGCGGCCTTCGTGCCCCTGGGGTCTTGCGAAAGGGTCGGCATAGGCCCACCAACTGCGTAGCCCAAGGCTTCAGATGGTAACAACTCTTGTCCGGCTGGAAAGATTTGCTTAATCTCGCCGGTAAGCAACAATTTCGGTTGTCCTTTGACTCGTATCTCGACCTGCTCAGAGGCTTGCTCTACTAACATTGCGGCAATCTTCTGGCCGGCAGTGGCCCGAATGATAACATCATCCAGGCTTGCCACGAAACCAATGCTTTGACCACGACGTAAATAAACACCTCTAGAATGCTCGATATCCGGCGCGACCCATGTGCCCGAAAGGGGAGGGTCCAGATTCAGCGAGGCCAGCTCGAATTCAAGCCTTGCTATTTTCTCGTCCAGGGCCTCGAGCTGCTCATCCAGTATTTGGGCTGCGGCAATTTCTTGAATTTCAGCAATACGCCGCTGAACTTCAAGGCTGCGACGCTCTGCAACTGAGCTCTTTTTTTCGGCTTCCAGCTCAGGATTGACAGCTCTTATCAGGGGTGGTCCACCTGAAGAAACCTTCGATTCTGAAGGCAAAAAATCAACAACGAAACCATCACTTTCTGCATAGACTATGGCCAGACGAACCGGCTCAACAACTCCCTCGACTCGCCAATAGTCAGGCAAACGAATCAATCCTATACAAGCGGCTATCAGACAAAAGATACCCAAGGTTAATCCCACTGCTCGAGCTCGCTTGCGAGCAAGTTCGCCACCCGTAGCCAAAAATTGCAAGAATTTGCCGGCTGGAACAAACACCCAAGCCACAATTGCAGAGAAAGCAAAAAGTGGTACAAGTATGAACAGCTCCTCAGGCAGCCTATTATTTAAAAACAGCAGTATTCTTACACAGATATAGACTCGGAATGCGACGGAAGCTATGCCATAAAAAACAAACCAGACACGCTCGCCGTAAGTGTATGCAGGGTTATGTGCCCTTTTCAACCCCCAGCAATACCGCTTGACCAGATAGTAAAGATAGTTTCTGGAACGCTGACCAAGGTTTGGTATCTCTAATAAGTCCGAAAGGACGTAATAAGCGTCGAACCTAAGAAGAGGGTTTCCATTGAACAGTAGTGTGGAAACACTTGCAACAAATATAACATTGTAGGCAATTATGTGGAGCGTTCCTGTCGATGTATTGGACCAAATAATTGCCGCTATTGCCGCTGCCGAAAGCTCTGCCATAACACCCGACATCCCGACAACAGCTCTATGCCATCTATTCCGAAATGCCCAGGCACTGGAGGCATCCACATAAGGCAGTGGAAAGAAGACCAGAAACATAACCCCCATAATATGTACCTGCCCGCCACTTCGGTTCAGCCGTCCGAATCTCTTACATGCGAAGGCGTGGCTGAATTCATGGAATATCTTGATTAGCACAAAACTAAAATACAGCAGTATTAAGTTATCAGGGGCAAGGACGTCAGAGCTTTGATAGAACAGCTCGCGGATATTACCGACCACAAAGTATAATCCGCTCGCCATTAATATTGACCATAAAATCAGCCCAAACCAGCTGAAAAGCCGTCCAAATATGCTGACCCAGCGCTCCAGAAAATTATCAGGGTCTAACAATGGAATCCGAATGAACAGCAGGTTCATAAGCTGTCCCCGAACCTCTCGTCCGACTCGTTTTCGGTAGCGATTGAACAAGCTTTCGCTGTCCGGCGGCAGGTCCGCATGTAAAAGGTTGACGCTATGCAATTGGCCTAAAAGCTGTATTACTTCTCCCTGAGTGGGCGCTCTGTCGGCAAGCTGCTCATTACATATACGCCATACTTCAGACACAGTCCGTCGGCCGTCAAGCATACCTATAAACCGATAAGCTTCGTCACTGATGCGCGAATATTGGTTGTTAGACGGATTCTCTAAGACGTACCACATTTGTCCGCGGAAATGCTGTCTGTAAACCTGCACGCCCAATGATAATCGCGGATGCAAATCAGCAACGCGATACCAGGCTTCGTGAAATGTCGGACGCTCTACAGCCATAAGAAATTTTACGAATCCCGCCCGTTGTAATAGAAAGACGGGCGGGATGAATCAAAGCCAAAATTTCATCCGTAGCCAGTTAACGATTCTTCGGGTCCATATCCAGACATACCGCCGTTCGCCGACCGATATCTTGGCCACACCCTCCATACCAGGCCGCATCCAGGAACGTGTTTCCAGCAAACGGACGCGAACCTTAAAAACATTACGGTTGTTCACGACCTCGGCCATCGGATTGATTCGCTCTACGACAAATTTGATTCGCTGGGAAGGATAAGACACCGTAGCAAGATACCCTTCCTGGTCCACCGCAATATCAAAAATCTCATCTTCGGGCACCAGAAGCTCAGCCCGCAATGACTCAAGAGGCGCAACCTCGAAGAGTACATCGCCTGTTTTCACGGGTGCACCTACCTGGCGTTTCAGGTCACCCTTGACAACGGCCCCACTAATCGGTGATATGACTTTTCCCTGCTCTATCAGGTAATTCAGCAAGTCAATCTGAGCATCCGTCTTATCAGAATTGGCCTGTGCAATCTGGGCCTGTGCGGTTTCACCATCTCGCATAGCAGCCGCTACCTGCTTAAGATAACCTGCCTTTTCCGCTTTTGCGGCAGCTAATTTCAGGCGCAGCTCTGCCGTATCCAGCTCAGCCAGGGTTGTTTCATTTCCTTTGACTGCATCACCGACCTCAACGTTAACATTTTTGATATAACCATCGAAGGATGCACAGACCACCTGTCGATAGGTGGCCTCAAGGACAAAAGGTGCTTCGGCCCGAAACTGTCCCTTACCAAATATCAGGAATAAAATCACACCAAGGACCAATATCACCAAAATCTTCGTCCAGGTATATTTTGGGCCTACCAATGTAGCCACCGCTCTGCGTGATTTTGCAACAACCCTGGCACCAATCCAGCGGTCATGCTCATACAGCTCAAATAATCTGGCTGTGCATAGTTCGCAGGCTAATCGAATTGCCTCGATTTCTTCCAGATTAAAAGCTTTGCCCGGCTCTCGCTCGAGAGTTAGAACAGCACGAGCCTCACCGGCCTGCCGAAAAGGAACGCTCAAAACAGCTAATGGACCATGCTGTCTGGACAGCTCACCTGCTGCACGAGATATGTAGGTAGCCTCTTGCGAAGCGGGATACAGAACCTCACAGTCCTGGTCCAAACATTCCTCCATCACAGATTCTATGTCCTGGACAATTTTCATCTTCCGGCTAAAATCCTCAGTGTGACTCATAGCTTTCAGCTTAACATATCTTCCTTTCAAAAAACCAACACTCACACGTTCACACTGCCACTGAGAAGCTGCTTCGTTACAAAGGGCCATAGCGGTACTCGTAAACCGATTTTGCCGGTTGATGGCCGAAAGCGTTTCCATTGCTTGTTGCAGTCTTCTCAAGCTTGCCTGTCTTTTCTGGAGTGTCAGCCGCCTTTCAGAGATGCCCAGCAGGTTTGCTGTCAGCTCTAATTGTTCCTGGCTCGTTTCGAGAGCATTTCTGTCACTGGCCCTAACTAAAAAAGCTTCCATAGCTTGTCCGATATCAGCCATCTTGAGGGGAACCAATATGACATGACTCCGGGCAGCGAGGGTTTCATCCCCCTCTGCGTCTGCCGCAAGGCATCCTGTGGACTGCCTGCCGAGTCCCGTCCCGTCCTCGACGGGCGGGGCGAGACGGGGCTCTGGCACGGCTGGCAAGGCTTTGACGATGACCGCATCTGCGGACGCAGCCTCACGCATGAGTTTGGCAGATTGATTCAGCCATACCGGCGCGGTTTGCTGCCCTCCGGGCTGCGTCGGACTTCGCCCCGACGAGCTCAGAGACGGATATATGGCCAGGACATCGACACCTTTCTGCTCGTTGTTTCGCAGAATCGCACCGCTCTCGGCTTGGCCTAAAAAGCACTGTACGGCAAGCAGATTCACGAAGAATTGTGCGCCGGAGCCGTCAAACTCACCAAGCCGCTTAACAAGCTCAGCGGCTGTCGGCCGCTTAGTCCTCAGAAACCCGTGATGGTTCTGCAAGTGCTCCATAAAGGCTACAGCTCCCACCCTTCTCTGTATTTTCTGTGAATCAAGTCATTTGCTTGCGACGAATTCGTGAACCGCACGTTTTCTGCATCCCATTTCAATTTCTTATCCACTCGCAATGCTATCGAGCCAAGGCAAACTGCCTGGGCAAAGGGATACACATTGTCAAAGCTGGCACCGGAGGGTTCTCCTCCTTTGCAGGCCTGTATCCATTGACCCAATTCGTCGATTGGACGGGGCAATGTCTCAGGTGGTTTCTTGTAGGCCTGCATTTTCTTTTCCGGAATAATGCGTGGATTACTACCGCTAAAGCCGGCCAGAATCTTCCCTTTATCACCGACAAACATAAGTCCTTCTTCGGGCATATCCTTTCCATCCACCTCCAATTCTCCGGGCTTCGCAGGCCGAAGTCCGCCATCATACCAGTAGAGGGACACCGGCGGCATATCCCCACGTGCCGGAAACTCATAATGTATTATGGACGCACGGGGAAATGAGATGTTGTTTTCCTGCTTCTTCCATAAATGCTCCACTATTTCCCAGTATTGGCTGCGGCTGGCCTCAACACTGACCGGTGAAGGAAGTCTCAATATCTTGAAGATTTGGTAAAAGCTGTAATTGCCCATATCGCCCATCGCACCCGCTCCGAAATCATACCAGCCGCGAAAGACGGCATGAGTGTAAGCCGGATGGTATGCTCGATGAGGAACAGGCCCGAGCCACATGTCCCATTCAAGCCCGTCCGGAATAGGCGGTTTTTCACGCGGATACTCGGTCATCCCCTGCGGCCAGAAAGGCCTTGAAGACCAATTGTGAACCTCTCGTACGGGCCCAATGGCCCCATCCCATATCCATTCGCATATTGTGGACGTTGACCTGTTACCTGCTGCACAGAACATGTGCGTGGCAGCTCCTGTCTTGCGCGCGGTATCCACCGCAAGCTTGGTCTCATAGAGCACATTAGATAAGGGCTTGTGCGTAATAACATGCTTGCCCTTTTTCATCGCAGTGACCGCAACAGTAGCGTGAAGATGGTCCGGAGTCATTATATAGGCCGCATCCAAATCGTTTTCATTTTCCAGCAATTCGCGAAAGTCACTATAGGCCGAGCAGGCCTTATATTTCCCTGATGTTGTATTCATTGCATAGTAGCTATCCACTATTTCTCGACCTACTTCTCTGCCGCATCGACAGCCTTGTTGTCCTTCCCCCCATTTAGGCTTGTTCAAAAATGCACGTATCTTATCTCGTACCTCGTTCCTTGACCATGCGACGTAGTCGGAACTGTCCTTATTGGGGTCGCATACAGAGACGATTCTCAGCTCAGGCCTGGGCAGGGCATCCATCAACTGTCGTATTCCTTGTGTTCCTGTCCCAATATAGCCAACGTTGATTTTCTCGCTTGGAGCAACGTACTTCGCCCCGCCCATCACCTGCCGCGGCACAATGGTAAAAGCGGCAACCGTGCTTGAAGCTGCAGCCAGGAACTCACGGCGATTTATAGCTCCCCCTGCTTTCTTGCGAAAGCAAGAAGGGGGAGCTTTATGTTTTTGGGAAGACTTACTGCTGTTTGAAGAGTAGAAGTATTGCTTATGGCTCTTATCTTTATTCATCTTTGATTCTCCTTATCATTAATGTTCCCGCAGTACGGGATTTGTAATGTTTTTTTAGATTCGGCTCGTCCCGCCCGTCGTCCGCAGGATGCCTTGCGGCAAAGACGGGACGGGACTCGACTAATCGGCTCGACCGTGCTCGTCGAAGTCTCGCCAAAGTCTTAATAACATAAAGTTACTCGATGTCCTGGATATTTGCAAGGCTTGTTAATTGATTTGAATCGGATTACTCTTTCGCCCCGTGCTTACGCAGCAGTTCAACGCTTTCGGTATGGCCTTCGTCTTGTGCATACCATAAGGGAGTTCGGCTGTCCCCGTCTCTTGCATTGACATTAGCTCATTTGGCAATTAAAACCTCTGCAACGTTCTTACAACCAAACCTGGCGGCATAGTGCAGGGCTGTAAACTCATATACGTCGTCTTTTTCATCCACCTTGGCGCCTTTAGCCAGGCTGGATTGTCTAGCTGACTCACAACAGCTTACCTTGGCACATTCTGGATTTTGTCTCCAGCGGTTCATAGCGGGGGAGCGTTTCGAACCTACGACCACCCTGGGAATAAGGAGTTTGGGATTGTAAATGCTTGTTTTTTAAAATGATAGACAGTTGTTCGTAGTGGTCCCAGACAGGTCAAGTGAAGCGCGTTGTTGGCCGTCCTGAACCCATGACACAATCCGGCATCACACTAAACAAGAAGCATCGACAAGAGTGGCATCAGCAGGAATGTGACCACTGAATGTGCGGCAACGATTAGGAATATAGCGATGAGTGCATTCATAGGTTCATCGCTAAAGAAATAACCAATCAAACCCAGAAAGAGCACGAGACTAATTAATGTAGCGACCGCATCGCTGGTTAGAAGACCCAAAGTGCCGCGCAGGGCACTGGCGATCAAGGCGACACCAAGCAATTGGAGCAACGACCAGTGAATCGTATCGAACGGATAGCCGAACCAGCTACATAATCCTATGCCCAGCAGGAGCACAAGCCCATACATGATAGTCTTTCCAACGACGGTCGAGAGCACTTCGAGCGCACCATGAGAAGCATGATTGCCCAATAATAACACCTCGACCAGCATGAGTACGACCGCAAGGCTGATCAACGCCAGAGGTACATAGACGTTTTTGGTTTTGGGAGTATCTTCAAGCATCTGTGAGTTACTTTCCCAAGCTCAGGATGACTGCCACTTATAACACAACTGAACGCTTTAGGTATAAAAAAATAAGAATTTTTTCGGGACAGCAAACGACCTCAAGAATACGATATGTTTTATATTTAGTTTCCATACCGCCTACTCCCTCACATTGAACCCCGCCTATCCGATGGGCGGGGTGAACGATAATTTGGTAATCCTGCACCAAAACGTACTTTGCTGTCCGGTGTTTTCGCTTTTTTTTAAAAACATGCTTTTCTCACGGCCGTTTTGGTGCGGGGTAAGTTCAGCAGAAGTTGTCGTTGTGCATTATAACGTTAGGCAGGAATTCTTGCAACTGATTCGACCGGTCGCTTTCGATACGCCACATTAGCTTCGCCACGGGCGAGCTCTCCTGACCTTGGTCAGCACCGTACTTGCGATGAGCACATCCTCGGCAATCTCAAAATCAAACATTCCCGCCAGGATATGGTCGGCACCATTTTCAAAAGCGTGCTGGAAAGCATCTGCGGGTGGTATGGCACCCGCAGCCATGACCTTGAAAGCAATCCAGGGTTTCTCAACGCCCTTCATGAAATCGATCACCTCCTGAGGATTGTTGCACCAGTAACCCGGCACTTCAGAAACCACTTTCGTCAGCTCATTCGGCTTCGGTGCACTGGGATAGTTGTGATGGTGGAGCGTCTTAATGTAAAAATCCGCGTTGATTTTTTTCTTCTCGCACTCTATGATTACCCTGAGGTCATGGGCTCCAACACCTGAAGGTAAGCCGTAGTCCTTGGCGGTTTCCACAGCGCCGGCAATCAGGTCAACTTTACCCTGAGAAACAAGGCTATCCGAATGAACGCCCCAGAGATAGATTGCATCAGTACCCTCGTCAGCAAGCTGCCGAACCTGTTCGCCATAGGCTTTCAATTGAGCCTCGACCGGAGCTGTAGGACATATAATCCATTTCATCTTGCCGCCCCGTTCGTAGCGGTATTTCTTGAGTACGCTCATGATTCCGGGAGCAGTATGTATGACGAGCGTATCGATGCCGTTGGCTTCGGCGAGTGCCATAGTTTCAATTATTTTCTCCTGCGTGTTATAATGTGCTGTCAGGTTGTAAACATATTTCAGGTCGCGACTGTGGGTAAAGTGGGTGAGTAGATTGCCGCCCAGCAATAATCGGCTTACCTGAAGACCCCCAATTCTTCCTTTTGGTAAATTGGCCTTGTGGGTTAGCTGGCCCTGGGCGATGGTAGTCTTTTCCGCCGTGCCCTGGGCAAGTATCTTGCCGGTATCCATTTGCAGAGCTAATGCACTGCCGGCAGAAGTTAAGAGTGATTTCTTAATAAACCTTCGACGATTCAGCCTTGAGGTCATGATTGTCCTCCATTTTTTTCATTGTCCAATGTAAGTGGACTGGGTTTTCACATTTATACTGCTTGCCTGCGATATTCAAACTCAATCTCATTATTCAGAAAAACCTAAAAATATTATATGGTTTTTGTTATTTCTTTCAAACTTGTTTTCTCGTTGAACCTATATTTCCCACCCGTCGTGAATAATGCGTTTGGCTTTTTATCTGGTCATTGAATTGCGGTCGAAACGGGGGAAAAAGACATCCACATCATCTCAAATTTGAGAGTTAAATTATACAAAATTGTGGAGAAATTGTGGGGATTTTCGGTTTTTTTTCTGATTTTAGGGGCAAATCCTTGTTTTTGGGTTAATAATGGGGGTTGGTATGTCAATATATGTAACATGGGCAAGGAGGGCAAGAAAAATACGTCAAAAAATGGGATGAAAATGGTCAGAAATGATTAAAAAGTTATGAGAGATGCGCGCGTTTTGGGTACAAATTGGTCTAAAATTAGCACTTTTTAAAGATTAACATTATGTTAGTTTGGGTAAGATAGGAAAGCATAAACATTATCGGACGTTGAGGTTGGTAGTGATGGTGGAACTAATCAGGGGGAGGTGGAGTTAGGCGGGATGGAGGAGGGGTGGTCAGGGTGGTTGGGGTGGTGTTTATATTGCCTTCTAAAATATTATAGGACGTTGCGATTTGTGGTAATGTTGGAGCTAATCATGGGGAGATAGAATTAGTCGGGGTGGTTAATTAAGTTGGGTCGGGATTTCCATTCATCTCTTCAGAAAAGTGAAGGGCATATTATTTAGCAATAGCATCGTGGATAATTTCAGAAACATCAGAGGGATTGTATGATACGGACCATGACCAAATGCCAAATCCACCTTTAGTATTTACAGCTTTTACCCATTCGTCCAAAAAGGTTCGTTTCGTCTTATCTTCTTGAGAATGGCGGCCTTTGACTTCAAGTACAAGAAATTTGCCTGTTTTTAGCTGTATGATGAAGTCAGGTCGGTATTTTCTCACTACGCCTTTGAAGGTATATAGTATTTCGTAACCAATGTGGTCGTTTTTTACCCAAGCTTTGACATTTTCATCACGGTCAAGCTGAAAGGCTTCACAAGCTTCCCACGTGCTATCAAATACACAAAAGTTTATATGGGATTTTTTCGTAAATTCACAGGGTTTTCCTGTGTACCAAGTCCGCATATAACCAGTCGAGCGAATAGGATTATCTCGGTCAAAGACCGGCTCAATTGTCTCGACATTATCGTGCCAGATAGCATCAGCAATATGTTGGACAACCTTGTTCATATTCAGAGTTATAATTATTCGGCGTGTGAACTCGTCCTGGTGAAACAGTGAAGGGGTAATCTGAATCTTACCCTTTGAAATAAACTGCTCAACAATCCTAATCAACTGGGCCAGAAGGTATTCCTTATTGCCCTTCCAGTTTTTCTGTATCTGGTCATAGTTGTCCCTGGCTACCTCAAAGATAATTCGCTGCATTCGTTGCTCTCGGCCTAACTTCTCAAGGTCAATCTGTGAAATCTTTGTTACGTCAGGTTTACCGTCAATTATTGGTGCTAATTCTGCGATTTGTGCCGTTTCAAAGGCGTTTAATTCTAATGGTCGAACCTGCTCCCAATTTAGAGATAGTTGAGGCCGATATGTACGGTCAATACGGATAACATTAGGCCAGCGGATTTCAAATGCCTTTTTCTCATTCACCGGCTCTATTGCCGTCTTGGGAGTCGGTGGTGGGGGTGGGCCATTTTCGTCTATTGATTCGTGAGGAAGAAAGGTAAAGGGCACGCCGAATATATTCACGTATTCGGGATTATAGAAACCATTTTCATCAAAATCCGTGTAAGAGGTTCTCCTCAAACCTCTGCCTACTACTTGCTCACAAAGCAATTGGCTTGTAAAGGCGCGCAGGCCCATAATATGCGTTACTGTTTTGGCGTCCCATCCTTCAGAAAGCATACCGACTGAAATTACTTTCTGTATCTGCTCTCCAAGCTCACCTCTTTTACCTACCGTATCAACTATTTCTCTAAGGTGCTCAGCAAGTTCCGCTTTAGTCAGTTTCTTTTTTGGTTTTTCTTCATCTTCATCTTCTTCGGTAGCTCCAGACAGAGATATAGCTTCGTCCTGAGTTTCTGCCATTTCGAGAACTTTCGAGTCAATATGCAGTATCCGCTCTGGTATGCAAAGCTCCTCGATATGTATTTTCTTATGGTCGAAGGCGTATTTAATTCGAGCGGCTGTATGTGTTGTATTCGCAACAGAAATCATTACAGGCGGTGTTAGCTGACCCGATTCTTTCCAATTTTCCGCTGTCTTTAGCCAGTCAATTCCCAAAAGATAGTACCCGTTTATCACTAAGTCAGGCAGCGGTTCCTCTGGCTCGGCCTTGCGGTTTATATCATCTTTTACGGTAGAGTCTTGATAGATATGGTACAATTTTGGCTTATACGTTTTTGCGTCAGGCAAAGCATCATCTCTGACTACTACACGAGGGGTTTTTACTAATCCTGACTCAATCGCATCGTTCAAGCCGAAATCACTTATGACCCAACCGAAAAGTGCTTCTTCGGAAGTCCGTTTACCTGAGGGGGCAAAGGGTGTAGCTGAGAAATCAAAGCAATTTAGAATACCTCGCGTTTCGTGGATTCTGTCCAGACCACCTACCCAGATGGTTGCTTCCTCGGCGCTATCCTTCATATCTCTCATTCGCATATACTTGCCGTGAGCTTCTGGATTGAATCGCCAGGCGTGATGAGCTTCATCGTTTATTACAACGATGTTTTTGGCTTTAGACATATCGCCGAGAACTTCCCGTACATAGGCTTCATTGCTCTTTACACCGCGTTTGTCAACGCTGCGTTTTCTGGCAATTTGTTCTTCGCTTTCCCAACTTAATTTGTGCCAGTTAAGAATGTGGATTTTGCCTTGTCTCAGCTTTTCAATAAGACCGGCGGGCACGACACCAAATTCATCATAATAGTTGCCTTTTCCGAAGGGATATAAAACCTTCAGGCGTTCTTTTACTGTAAGGCCAGGGGCAACAACTAAAATATTCTTTGAGAATCTTGTATCCTGTGGATATGTAATCTTGTTCAAGACCTGCCAGGCAATCAGCATCGCCATAACAACGGTCTTACCGGAGCCGGTAGCCATCTTTGAACATAGACGAACCAACTCACCGTCTTTTGGTATGTCAATTCCGACCTTTTCAGAAGCGGGAGCTTCAATAAGCCAGATAAGCGTTTCTATCGCTTCAAGCTGGCAGAAAAAGACTGGATATTCGCGCTGGTTTTTATCAAACCAATGTTCTAAAAGTCGTTTTGTTATGCCGGTTGCACCAGGATAGCCGTTATTACGCCAAGTCTTAATACGAGAGCGGATTTTATTTACAAGCGGCAGCGATACAAAGATACCAGGGTCATCAAAAGATTTTGAATCGGGTGTGGCAATTATATAACCGGCGGGATGGCGACCTTCTCTTTTCTCAAAGGTTCTTTTTTCCCGCTCGTAGAACCAGTGATATTTCGGCTCCTCAAACGGAGAATTGATAATCAAATGGTCGATTTTTTCCTGGCTCATCTGCCTTCTTTCAACAGTTTTCTATCCTGCGGGGTTTGGAGATAGTTTTGTTTTGAGACGATACGTTTGCCTGTTTTCGATTCGAGGTCTCTTCTGGCCTTTCCTGCGACTCCGCCGCCTTCGACAGCGGCCTGTTTGCTTTCGATGAAGCCCTGAGCGTCGCGGTTCCGGGTTATCTCGGTTGTAGCGGCCTCGCCGAGCATTGAGAAGATTTGCTCAAGGTCGTTCATGTGGTCTCGGAGATTTTCGCGTTTCAATCCTTTAAGCCGTTTGTATTGGGTTGGCGTCAGGCCGAAGGTTGCTTTTGATATTTCGGCGGTGAGGATGGCATATTCTACATCTTCTTTGACGTTGCGTTTCTTCCATTCGTCGGTCAGTTCTTCTCGAATGGCGATACCTCGCATACGTTTTTCAATCCAGCCATCCGAATAGCCCTTGGCCTTATAAAGCGCATGGGTTCTTTTTGTGGCCAGTTCGGGGTCTTCGATTTCCTGCACCCTTTCATAGCCAACCCTTGCTAGCCAGCGTTTGAAGGGTTCGGCCTTAGGGCTGGGTATGGACTGGATGATACGAAACATCGCCTCTGTATCAGCCATATCTGTCAGTCGCATCTTGCCATCGGCAGCAGGCATTTTGAAAGCGTTACATTTTGTAACGGTTTGGTCTGCGCCCTCGTCCTTGAGGCGTTTTTTCAATACTCGCCAGTAAACTGCCGGGTTTTCACTGTCGGTCAGCGCTGCAATGACATCGACTACGGAGAAGAACCAGCTATGCCGATTGTCGTCCCAGTGGCGTCGGATTTGGTTCCCTCTAAAAACGGCGATTTTGGTCGGTTCCATAGTGTGATTACTCCAGGTCCAGGATACGCAGGGATTCGATACCCCTATCATCGATGATTTTAACCGCTATGCGTTTATTTTCTCCTGCTTCAAAAGGCAGTGACACTGTTCCTCGATAAGCTTCAATAAGCTCCTCTTCAATCTCTGCTTTTAGGTTCTTTGCCAATCTTGCCCAGCCTTCATTTTCTGCTGCCATCGGGAAAAATACCTGTCGGGGATAAACGCTTCTACCATCGTAGTCCGTATCGAGCATCCACATTGCAATTTTATCAGTTCCACCAGAGTCTATATTACCTGTTATTGTGTTGTAGTAATCAAAGCCAAGTATTTCAACTTTGTATTTACCGGCATCTTCGCCGTCTGTGATTTTTTCGAGCTTTACATCCGGCTGACCGATAAGCCAGAAACTTTCGTTGCTTGTGCGTTTTTTCTTTAAGTCATCGGTAAGTAAATCAGCATTCATCTGTGCTTTTAACAGTGTAACACCAGGCCAGTTGGTTTCGTCAATATCTTTGGACGCCTCTGGGTCGAATTGAAAAGCAGCAAAGATAACTATCTTGGGTTTAGGCACGAGTAGCTGTGCTTCTTCTATGGCTAAGGCCACCTGTCTTTGCTCAAGCGGTGCGTGCTCTGGGCCAAAAGATATTACCACTCTTTGGGGTTTATCTTCTTTTGTTTCAGCATCGGCGTTTAACCATCGCGTTCCACCCATCAGTTCTACCCTTGAGAACTCGATTTTTTGTCCGCCCTTGCCGCGTATGCCGGTCTTAAATAATTCATCGCGCCACTGGCCCTGACGATGTGTCTCACCTGAGCGGACTACAGACGCATCGCTTACGGTCTGTTCCTTAATTTCATTAAGAGGTTTTACGGCCTGTGCTGGAACTGCCTCAACAGTAAAAGGCCCTGTTATTCTCGCCTTTGAGTTATCAATATATGGCTGATCATAAAGTGTTTCCTCTGTCGGTGGCTCATCGTTTGCGATGGAACTTAATGTTATGTGTGAAAAAGTCTTGTATTTGAAACCACTCCTGACTCCTTCGCTCTGATGAGCAAGTTCATAATAATCGAAAAGGGCCGTCATTAAACGCTGTTTTGCTAAAGTGAGGGCAACTCGTGATGTATCGCAGGTAATCCAGCGCCTTCCCCACATTTCAGCAACGTAAGCGGTCGTTCCACCTCCACAAGTCGGGTCGAGAACCAAATCGCCAGGGTCAGTGGTCATTATGATACAACGTTGTACAACGGTTGGATGTGTTTGTACGATATACTTCTTAGGTTCGTCAAATCCACTAATTGCAACATCTTCCCAAAGTTCATTTAAGTCATAATACGGGAAATCTCTTAGCTTTCTAATGTATCTCAGCGTATTTCATAATATCAACAAACGCCCAGCTTTTGCAAGATTATCGAGGCTTTTTGGAGGAGGTTTGAAATTTGACCTGAAGGTTGTGCCTTTGTAGGTATACTCAATAACCGGATTTCCTTGCGAAGTTAAATTGTCGTGGGTCAGGACTTCGTTTGGATTAACGGAAGTAAGCTCATTTTGAGGGATTTCAATTAAGTTACCTTCTCGGTCTAATTTATACTTGTACTGTGTTGCACCACTTTGCCCTGGTATCTTTGGGAGATATAATTGTCTATATTTCAATTTAGACTTGTCTCTTGCATACCAAACTAAATAATCACCGACAGAAGCCAACCCTTTTCGCTTGAGTCCACCTGTTTTCCTGAAATATATAATCGAAATATAATTTTCGACGCCAAAAACCTCATCAATTAAGTTCCGTACCAGATGGATATTCTCATCTGATATTTGCACAAAGCAAGAACCTGATTCTATTAGCAGGTCTTTTGCTAAGAGCAGTCGGTCGCGCAAATATGCTAAGTATGAATGAATACCAAGCTCCCAGGTATCTCGAAATGCTTTAATCATTTCCGGTTCTACGGTCAGGTCTTCGTCTTTGCCATCTTTTACATCGCGTTTATTTACAAACGGCTGAAAGTTTGAGCCATATTTTATCCCGTAAGGTGGGTCGATATATACCATCTGGAATTGGCCTGCCATACCCTCTTTTTCCAACAGTGAGTTCATTACCAAAAGCGAATCACCAGCTATAAGCCGATTCGACCAGTTGTGAGCGTGTTTGTAGAATTGTATTGCATCGCGCAACGGCGGGTTTTCCTCAAGCGAATCAAAAAGTCCTGGCTGATATTGCGGGCCATTTTGCTTTCTTACTGCTTCAATGATAGTTTTGGGGTCTATCCGCTCATGAACGTGAAGGGATATTGTTGGCACTTCAAAAGAGGTATGCTCCGCTTTACCTGCCCAGACGAGCTGTGGGTCAAGGTGCTCATCATACTGATATTTCGTTTTCTTGCCAGATTCAGGGTCGGTTTGCGGCGTAACCAGCCCCACCGGCGGATTATTCAGACGTTTCTTATCCTTGTGGTCGTAATTTTCGATGGGCTTTTTCTTCTTTGCTGTCTTACGTCTTGGCATCTGCTAATCTCCCTCATAATGTGGTGCAATAAAAGTCACCTTTATATCTTTCTAAAATCCAGAGAAAACTGGTGGGCAGTGCCCACCCTACCAAAATCAAAGATACCAGGGCGGAGAGGGAAAAACAAGTGGAATTTTTTGAGATTGCTTTGAGAGATTTTCCTTGACGGGAAGGTAGATAATCTGGTATAGATAACGTTAGTGAAGCGTGTGCAGAGTCTGCCTTGAGCTAAATCGAATGGGCGGGCTTCTGTGGCTTTGAGGTCATCAAGCAGGTGCAATTTCTGTGGTTTTCTGAATAGAGGAGGAGTCGTTTTGTATTATGCGAGGCACAGAGCTGGAAGTAATAGCTTTTCTTTGTGCTCGCACCTGCGGTAACGCAAGTACAGGTGCTTCGCAGGTAAAATATTTTCATCTCAATTAACAACCTATATTCATTTTTTAAAGGAGGATTATTATGTGCAAGAAATTGACTTATCTGGTTTCTTTTGTTTTGGTGCTCGGTCTGGCTCTAACAAGCGTAGCCAACGCTGGTCGGCCTGGTCTTGTCGGCTATTGGCGGTTAGATGAGGGAACCGGGACCACCGGCGGGGACGTCAGTGGCAACAACAACCATGGGACTCTTAATGGAGGTGCCAAATGGACGTCGGGGAAGCTGGACGGAGGTGTCTATCTTGACGGTCAGGACGACTACATCGAGATTCCCAACATCATAAGCGAAGCGGGCACCCTGGGCTTCTGGTTCAAGCCCGACTGGGATGGGTCAGATCCGGCAGACTACAGACTATTCGATGCGAGCCTGGGCGGCATATACTTCTTCATATCGAAGGGGGCAAACCATGCTGACATCAATCCAGAGGATTTCGGATTCTATTTAGAGGACGCCACTGATGCCGACTACCAGGGTATCGAGATTGACCCGGCCGGTGTTATAACCGCCGATACCTGGTTTCATGTCGCTGTAACGTGGCAATTTGGCGGCGGCCCCGCTGTCCTGTATATTGACGGCAAGGAAGTCGCAAGAGCGGATACATTAGGTCCTCTCCCGGCGCTTTATGCAAATCCCCGCTTTGGTCTGCAAACTATAGATTATATTCCATCGGCAAACGGCGCAAAGGGCGTCATCGACGACATTTTCATTTTCAACAGAGCCCTGACAGGGGAAGAGATTCAGACCACTATGGCCGGTCTCGGAGAATATCTGTATGCCTGGGGTCCCGACCCGGATAATGGTACTCTACATCCGGATACATGGATAAGCCTGGGCTGGTCGGCGGGTGATACTGCGGTCTCACACGATGTCTATATCGGCGATAATTTTGACGATGTGAACGACGGCGTCGCCGAGACATTCCAGGGCAACCAGGTCGCAATGAACTTTATTCTCGGCTTTCCGGGATTTCCTTATCCGGATGGCCTTGTTCCAGGCAGGACTTACTATTGGCGAATCGATGAAGTCGAGGCCGACGGTACTACAATACACAAAGGCAGTGTCTGGAGCTTTGGTATTCCGCCCAGGACCGCATACAATGCCAATCCGGCTAATGGTGCCGAGTCAGTAGAGCCGGATGTGGAGCTTAGCTGGACGCCAGGCTTTCGTGCGAAATTGCACCACATGTATTTCGGTGACAACTTCGACGATGTGAACAACGGCACCGCCGATACGTACAAAGGCCCCATAGGTTTTTCAAAATATACTCCCGGCAAACTTAAATTGTCTAAGACTTACTACTGGCGAATCGATGAGTTTGATCCCCCCGCCACGTATAAAGGCAATGTCTGGAGCTTTACTACTCAGGGTGCCGTCGGGAGCCCGGACCCATCTAATGGCGCCGTGGATGTAAAGCAGACACAGATTCTAACCTGGTCGCCAAGTGTCTATGCCGCTTCGCATCAGGTCTATTTCGGCACAGATAAAGATACCGTACGCAATGCCGATACAAGTTCACCTGAATACAAAGGCAGCCGAAATCTTGGTTCTGAGAGCTATGAACCCGGAAAACTCCTGTGGGACGCCACCTACTATTGGCGGATTGATGAGGTCAATAACGCCAACC
>JBAQFY010000009.1:0-2058 GCA_049287505.1 Sedimentisphaerales bacterium
ATTTTTTTCTGCAGTCGGGCAATTTTACTTGCGATTCGAGCCCGTCGACGATGCGGATGTATTGAAAATCCTCAGGGAAGAGCAGAAAAGACATTTGACAAAAATCCCTGGAAAGCTTGAATAAAGCTTGTTTCCACTTAAAGCCTCACAAGAATATCGGACTAAACGTTGCCGAAAAAAGGATTAAAGGAAAACCTCGTCAAGAATATTGCTCTTGGTGAGGGTCCCAACCATGGCGCTATGATGCTTATGGGACAGAATCCGGGGAAAGAAGAAGTCAAACGAGGAAAGCCATTTGTGGGCAGGTCTGGGAAATATCTAAATACCGTGTTAATCAAGAATAATATCGACCGGAGTAAATTGTATATAACGAGCGTGGTTAAACAGTCAACTCCGAGAAACAGGAAGCCTACAGAGCAGGAGATAAAGTATTGGAAGCCATATTTGATAGACGAGATAAAACGAATAAAGCCTGAAATCATATTTTTGATGGGCGAAATCGCCTGGAACCCCCAGATTTGAGGGAATAAAGTACATCGAGACTTACCATCCAGCCGCCGCTATGAGATTCCCAAAAGCGAGGAAAAGATTTGAAAAAGATTTCGAGAAGTTGCGTGCTTAGTTAGCCGATTATCAGTCGTTTTATGAGGATAAGTTTGTCATCGCCCGGCTCATAAAAATCGGCGAGGCGGCAAGCCAGTTCGTAACCCTGTGTTCGATAGAAACGCCCACTGGCTTCGTATTCCGGCTTGGAAGAGGTTTCAATTACGGCTATCCTTCCCCTGGTTTTCTTAATATTTGACTCGGCGAAAGACAGTAGCGATTTTCCTATACCTTTATTTTGTTGATTTGGAGCTACTGCCAACCAATATATGTCCCAGGTCCCTTCGGTCAATGGCGTAGGCCCGTAGCAGATATAGCCGACAACTAATGAGTCAATTTCAGCTACGAATACATGATATCCCGACCGAACCGGATCACGCAGGTAGTCGTCCAGAACTTCTTCAGCAACAATTACTTCGGACGTATTGAATTCAGGCATATTTCGCAGCATGTCCATTATGTCTGATTTATCAGGGGCAATCATCGGCCTGACTTTTATTTTCATTTTTTTAACAGGGCTAGTTGCACAATCTGTTCAATAAACTGGTTGTAACTCAGTCCGGCGGTCTTGGCTTGGAGAGCTGCGCCGGCGTCAGGGGATATGTCAGGGTTGGGGTTTAGCTCGATAATTTTCAGTTTCTCTTTAGAGTCAAGCCGAAAATCGACTCTGGCGTACCCACGAGAGCCAAGCAACCTGAAGGCAAGTAATGCAGTCTGCGTTATCCGCTCCTGAAGCTCAGCATCTATTTCGGCAGGGCAGATGGCTTTAGTACCTCTGAAATACATACTTTGAGGGTCCCATTTAGCAGAAAAGGTGAGAATCCTGGGCAGCCCCGGCGGCAGAGAGTAGATTATTTCGGAGACAGGCAGGGCTCTAGGGGGGCTGGTGCCGAGGACAGTGGCGTTGAACTCACGACCGTCAATAAACTCCTCAACCAGCGCTCTTTTCCCGAAAAGTCTGCTTACGGTCGCTACCTGCTTTTCCAGCGAAGCGAAATCATGTACCACGCTTTCTTCCGATATACCGTTGCTTCCGTCTTCTGCATACGGCTTAACAATGCACGGATAGCTCAGGTAGAACAAAGATGTGGTCTTCGGCCCTAATAGCTGGTATCTGGGCGTTTCTGCTCCCATCGCTGTTAGGTGTGCTTTCGTATTTATTTTGTCTAGCCCGAAGGACAAGGCAGTTCCAGGACAACCGGTGTAGGTTAAACCGAGTTCGGAAAGAAAATTGGCTATTGCCGGCTCCGTTTCCGGGCAGCCATCGAAGCCTTCGAAGAGATTGAAAACTAAATCTGTTTCCAACCTTTTCAGGCTTTCTTTGGCTGACTCGAGCGGTGGCAGGAGAGGTATACGAACCACAGGGTATCCGGATTCAGTAAGCGCCTGGGAAACTGCCTCTACCGAATCATTGATGGTAAGCGATGCCTTTTTTTCTACAGCGGTCCCATAGAG
>JBAQFY010000010.1:0-5387 GCA_049287505.1 Sedimentisphaerales bacterium
GTGGGATTCCATTTACTACTGGCGGGTCGATGAAGTCAATAACGCCAATCCCGACAGTCCGTGGGTGGGTCCTGTCTGGAGCTTTACGACAGCCAACTTCCTTATCGTGGATGATTTTGAGGACTACGACGTTGGCAACAACGAGATATGGTGGGCATGGAAAGATGGGCTTGGCTATGCCGCGCATGGTACTGAACCGGCCTACGCCGGTAACGGGACCGGCTCAATGGTTGGTGACGAAACCACGGGTTCTTATTGTGAGGAAACAATCGTTCACGGAGGCAGCCAATCGGTGCCTTTATTCTATGACAACAGCGTCCTCAAGTATTCGGAGGCGGAGAAGACGCTGACTTATCCGCGTGACTGGACTGAGAATGGTGTCAACATGCTGACAATTTGGTTCAGAGGCATTTCGGCTAACGCTGCTGAGCCAATGTATGTTGCTCTCAATGGCAGTGCTGTGGTCTCTCATGATAATCCTAATGCGGCTCAGATAGATGAGTGGACCCAATGGAATATCGACCTGCAGGCGTTTGCAGACCAGGGCGTGAACCTGGCCAATGTCAATACGATTGCCCTTGGGTTAGGCAATAAGAAGAATCCGGTAGCCGGTGGTTCAGGTACGATGTACTTTGACGATATTCGTCTATATCCACCGGCACCGTAAGCCGGGATTTAACCGGCCCCCATTGCTTCTGCCGTAAGGCATCTGCCGCAATCCGGCAATTCTGCCGGACTGCGGATTGCGAAGCAAGATATGGGGACGTGGTTGACCCCGTTAGATAATGTCGTATCTTTGTTATCTAACGGGGTTGATATAGCAGATTCGTGACAATTCGGGGCTTATACCAATTGATTCGGTATAGGCCCCTTTTTCATTGGTGATAATTGATTATTGATGCCACAACAGGAGGAACCGCCAGGAACGCGTCTGCCGACTTAGACTTTGGTTTTGCCCAGCATAACAACGAGAACCGTAGCTTAAGTAACTTGAAAGGATTCTTGTTGCAAATGTTTGGATAGTTATGATAATGTTATCATCGAAGAAACGAGAGTGCTTAGGCAGTTTAAAGAGCAGACAAAGAGTTCAGGTAGGGGGTTGCTGAGAGCCAGAAGAAGTTGAAGGGAGAAGGATATTATAAAGGACCGGGAATGAAGAAATTTGTTCAACTTATACTGGTTGGGACACTATCTTGTTTGCCTTATGTACAGTCAGGCTGTACAAAAGCCTCGCCCAAAAGAGCGGTGAACGAGTCGGCGAGGGGTATTCCTGTCGCTTACGATGTGGACGTCGTGGTTGTCGGCGGGACATCAGGCGGCGTTGCTGCGGCTGTCAAAGCAGCACAAGAAGGGATGAAGGTTTTTCTTGCGGCCCAGCGGCCATATCTCGGCGCGGACTTGTGCGGAACGTATCAGTTGTGGCTTGAGCCGGACGAAGAGCCAAATTCACCGCTGGCCGGAAAGCTTTTTGCAGAATCACCAGCGACACCAATGCACATAAAAAGAACGTTGGATGAGGCACTGCTCGAAGCGGGGGTACAGTTTTTGTTTTGCTGCTATGCGACGGATGTGCTTCTTGATGGTGATGGGGGGATTGCAGGTATCGTTATGGCCAACCGTTCGGGGCGGCAGGTGGTCAGGGCCAAGGTCGTCATTGACGCAACACCGCGGGCAACTGTAGCGAGAATGACCGGTGTGACCTTTGAGCCGTATTTGGAAGGCAAACAAACCTTTAAGAGAATCGTTGTCGGCGGCGAGGTACGAGCCGGTAAAGACATCCAGGCACGAAAGATGCCCTCGCCGATGCAAGTCGAAGATGATAGAGTGTTTGAGGCTATCGAATATACACTCCAAATACCGATGAAGAACGGCTCTTTTGCTTCGTTTGCGCAGGCTGAACAAATCGCCCGTGACAAAACCTGGCATCCCAGACAGGTGGATGCGTCGGAGACACTCTTTCAGGTGCCGCCTGACCCGATGAAAGGGAAAAAGAGTTTATCCGGTGCCTGGCCCGGCGCTGAAAAGGTCGATATGGATGTTTTCCGACCACGGGGTACTAAATGTCTGTATTTACTTGGCGGCTGCGCGGATATATCCCGCGAGGCTGCGGAGGAGCTACTTCGGCCCTTGGAACTGATGAAGGTAGGTAGTCGAATTGGTGCTGCTGCCGCTTCGGAGGCCCAGGGTGTGGCAGGGATACGTAACGTCAGGTTAGGCGGAAGGGCGGCAGTGCCTGTTACTGCGGGAGATGTTCGAGAGAATTTGAGCGGGATATATCGGAAATTAACCGAGCCTTCAAGGGTTCATGCAGATAAGCGGGCTGTACCCGTTCTTGGGGAGGTGGACGTGGTTGTTGTTGGCGGAGGTACCGGCGGAGCACCAGCCGGCATTTCCGCGGCACGGCAGGGGGTCAAGACACTTGTGTTGGAATACCTGCACGGCCTCGGCGGAGTGGGAACGATGGGTCTTATCAGCAAGTATTATTACGGTTATATAAAGGGCTTTACTAAAGAAATCGATGAGGGCATTGCGAGTTTCGGGGCCGATGTAAAGCGCGAAGGTGGAGGCTGGAATATCGAATGGAAGAAGGAATGGTATCGCAGCGAGCTGCGCAAGGCCGGTGCGGAGATTTGGTTCGGCGTTCTCGGTTGTGGTGCGTTCGTTGAAGACGGATGCGTCAAAGGCGTGGTTGTTGCAACACCGGAAGGACGCGGCGTGATACTTGCGAAGGTGGTTATCGATTCGACCGGCAATGCCGACATAGCCGCTGCGGCCGGGGCAAAGTGCGCTTATACCAACGGTGCGGGTGTTGCGGTCCAGGGTGCGGGGCTTCCTCCGTATGAGTTAGATACCGGGTACACTAATACCGATTGGACATTTATAGACGACACAGATGTTGTAGATGTTTGGCGTGCATTTGTTGTCGCCAAGAAAAAATTTAAAGACGTTTATGACTTAGGTCAGTTAGTAGATACACGCGAACGGCGGCGTATAGTCGGTGACTTTGTTATGTCACCCCTCGATATCTCAAACAATCGAACGTATCCCGACACTATTGTGATAGCCCGAAGCAACTTCGATACGCATGGTTTTACCATACATCCGGTGTTTATGCTCAAGCCGCCAGACAGAAAGGAGCTGTTTGTGAATGTTCCTTATCGCTGTCTGCTGCCGAAGGGTCTCGACGGCATTTTAGTTACGGGGCTTGGTGTTAGTGCCCACCGTGATGCAATGCCCGTTATACGTATGCAGCCGGACATACAGAATCAGGGTTATGCCGCAGGTGTGGCGGCGGCAATGGCGGCTAAGAGCGGCACAAGCGTCCGTCAGATTGATATCAAGGCGCTCCAGAAGCACTTGGTCGAAAAAGGTAATCTGCCTGAGAGGGTACTGACGGATAAAGATTCATTCCCGCTGCCAAAAGAAAGAATCGCACAGGCGGTTGAGCGTGTTGTCAATGACTTTGACGGATTGGAGGTAGTCCTTGCGCAGCTGCAGGATGCAATGCCGCTTCTTATGAGAGCTTACGAAGCTGCTGAGAATGAAAAGGACAAACTTGTTTACGCCCATATCCTCGGGATGCTGGATGAGCCTGTCGGCGCTGACACTCTGGCCAAGGCAGTACAGTCCAGAGCCTGGGATAAGGGCTGGAATTATACGGGGATGGGACAATATGGGGCGAGCTTAAGTGAGCTTGACAGTCTTATCATTGCTCTTGGCCGTACACGCAGCGAGCAGGCATTGGACCCGATTCTTGAAAAAGTAAAACAGCTCGATGCCGGAAGTGAGTTTTCTCATTGCCGTGCAGTAGCAATAGCGCTTGAAACTCTGGGCGATACTGCTGCTGCCAAACCATTAGCCGAATTTCTGAAAAAATCCGGCATAACCGGCCATGCTTTTACTAATATTGATGCAGCGAGGCTTTGGACGCCACCAGGGTCCGAGGATACCTTGACACGAAACCGCTCGTTGCGTGAGCTTGTTCTTGCCAGGGCCTTATACCGTTGTGGAGATTACGAAAACGTCGGCAAAAATATCCTGAAGGAATATGCCTATGACCTTCGCGGGCACTATGCCCGCCATGCAATAGCTGTGCTTAAAGAGAAAAATAAAGAATAGGAGACAGTTGCCTGTCAGCAGTCTATTATTAAGCAGATAAGCTGTCTTTAATAAGTTTTTAAACAATAATTTGTTTGAGGCTTTGCCTGAAGCCTGTTTTATTCCTGGATTCCCGCTTTCGCGGGAATGACAAAATGTAACAATTACTTTTTAGAAACGGCATCAGAACAATAATAAACACATTGGAAGGTATTTAAGGAGATATAAAATGTCTATAGAATATCGTTTTTCATTTGGTCCGTGGAATATTCATGAAGGCGCCGACCCGTTTGGGCCGACGGTCAGAGACAGCATTGAGTTCGGCAAAAAACTTAAAATGTATAAGAAGCTCGGCTTTGATGGTGTGCAATTTCACGATGACGACGCCGTACCGGATATGGATAATCTGAGCTTTATCGAAATAGTCCAAAAGGCAAAAGAGGTGCGTTCGATGCTTGAAGGAGAGGGGCTTGCAGCGGAATTTGTTGCACCGCGGCTGTGGGAGGATGAGCAAACAATCGATGGGGCTTATACATCGAACGACCCAACATCTCGGCAGTACGCCAAAGACCGAAGTCGGCGGATGATTGATATCGCAAATGCCCTTGATACGAAACTGGTCGTTCTCTGGCTTGCCCGCGAAGGGACATATATCCGTGAAGCAAAGGACAGCAAGCTGGCCGTTGAGAGAATTGTAGAGGCAGTAAACGATATGTTGGCCTACAATCCTGAAATTAAGATTGCGATTGAGCCGAAGCCGAACGAGCCGATGGACCAGGCGTATATCCCGACAACTGGACACGCTGTTGCCGTGAGCTACCTTACCAGCGAGCCGGAGCGTGTCGGCGTCAATATTGAAAGTGCTCATGTAATTCTTGCCGGCCTGGACCCTTCGGATGAGATGGGCTTTGCCCTTGCTTATAATAAGCTGTTCACCGTTCATCTCAACGACCAGAACGGCCTGAAATTTGATGAGGACAAAAGTTTCGGCTCTGTTGACTTGCGAAGGGCATTCAATCAGGTACGCATACTCGACCGGTACGATTACGGCACGCGCGGTGAGTTTGTCGGTTTGGACGTTAAAGCTATGCGCACCCAGAAACTGGGGGTTGCTACAAAGCATTTGCGTAACAGCAGAGAGATTTTCCTGGCGCTTGTGAAACTTGTTCGAAGCTTAGACAACAACAAAGTCGAGAAATTGATAGCCCAGCGGGATTATGAAGAATTAGATATGTTGATAATTAACCATCTGATGGGTAAATAGAACAACCAAGAACTTTCAGAAAGTG
>JBAQFY010000011.1:0-14741 GCA_049287505.1 Sedimentisphaerales bacterium
CCGCATGTTGGCCCGGCCGATGCGGAGTCCATGGCGTTTGTAAGTAGTTACTGTTGTGGAAACAGTACGTCTGTCCTGCTGCGGCAGCGGCATTCGCCGCGACGAGTTCGAAGCGTATGTTTCCATATTTGTCATTCCCGCCCCGCATAGTGTGCGGGATAAACTCCAGCGGGAATCCAGCTTTTTCGTTCTGGACCCCTGCTCCCCGCTTCCGCGGGGACGAGTTTACACCTGCGAAAGCAGGTGCAGGGGTGACATAGTGGGTTTTTGTTTTCAGCAACAGATACTAAGTAAGAGAACCGTATTTTGCATAAGATTTGATGATAGAAAATTAAGGAGCTTTTAAAAATGGGCAAAGTCTATATTGGCCTGAACACTGAGTTTTCCCGCAGCAGCGATAAACCTTTTGAGTGGGCTGTTGAGAAAGCTGCCCAGATGGGCTACGAGTATATAGAGCCTATGGTTCACTTCGGCCGGGAGCTGATGAGCGAGGCCGGGTATTTTCACACCGTTTCGATGTTTGATGACCCATACCGAATCAAGGAGGCCTGCGACAAAGCGGGGTTGAAGATTTCCGCTCTCCAGGCGCACGGCCCTTTGGGCAGGCCGGAGGTCCACGGAGAGTACATCAAGATGGCGATTCGTGTTGCGGCCGAGATAGGTGTGCCGGTAATCAATACTGACGAAGGCATCAAAGCCAAGTGGACGACCGAAGAGGAGGACCACGTATTGATTAAGTACACGCTTCAGGAAGCGGCCTTTATCGCCGAGCGTCGCGGCGTTGTCATCGGGCTGGAACCCCACGCACAATACTCAAAAACGCCTGATGGTTTGGACCGGATTTACAATCTGGTCAAATCGCCGGCCATCGGAATCAACCTGGATACCGGCAATGCCTACCTGGCCGGGCAGGATGTGTACGAGTGGCTGGAACGGGTGGCTGAACGGCTGGTACACTTGCACGCAAAGGATATTTCCGTAGAGCACGCCGAAGCTGAGCGGGGCAAGGTAACCGGTACGCCGGTGGGTTGCGCCTGCGGCGACGGTGTCATCGACTGGGCCAGGGTCATCGAAATTGTCAGTAAGAAAACCCCTCGCGACATCGTATTTTCCGTGGAGTGTGGTACGCCCGACCAGGCACAACGCAGCCTCAAGCATCTCAAGAAATTAGTATAGAGCTCGTCGATATTGTTGAAGGTTTGGCTTCTTGAACAGCTAACGATATTTTCGTGCAAGGTTTAGGTTGCATATTAGTTCCTGCGAATTATAATAGGGCGATTGTTGAAAGTGCTCGTAAAGATTAGCATCTTTGCTTTTGATTGTAAGTATTTACAACAGACAGTTGCATACCCGAGAGGCAGGACAATGCAGCAGAACAATGAACGTCAGTTTTAGGAGTGCCGAAATGAACAACCACAAAAATATTACCCGGCGTAATTTTATGGCTTCCGCTGCGGCCGCAGTAGTAGCGGTTTCGACGGCAACATCTACAGCGCGGGCGGCAGGGACTTCAAACAAGTTCAAGCTCAAATATGCACCAGACTTTGGCATGTTTCGCCAGCACGCAGGCAATGACCCAATCGACCAGCTCAAGTTTATGGCCGACCAGGGTTTTTCCGCTATGTTTGATAACGGCCTGATAGGAAAGCCGAAGGATTTGCAGGATAAGATTGCAAAAGAAACGGACCGATTGGGTATGGCCATAGGGCCGTTTGTCCTGTATGCCGATTTCAGCGTAAAGTCATTTGTTACCCGCGATAAGGCAATACGTGAGATGCTGATAAACAAAATGAAGGAGGGGGTCGAGCTCGCCAAGCGGGTCAATGCCAAATGGACGCTGGTCGTGCCGGGTCGTTTCGATGAGGGCCTCGAGTGGGATTATCAGACAGCTAACGTTATTGAAAACCTCAAGCATTGCGCCAAAGTATGTGAGCCGTCAGGGTTGGTAATCGTGATTGAACCTCTGAATGCCTGGAGGGATCATCCGGGACTGTTTCTGACAAAGATTCCGCAGGCGTATCAGATTTGCCGGGCGGTGAACAGCCCTTCCTGCAAAATTGTCGACGACCTGTATCACCAGCAAATCACCGAAGGTAATCTCATCCCGAATATCGATATGGCCTGGGATGAAATCGCCGCTTTTCATCTGGGCGATAACCCGGGACGCAAAGAGCCAACAACAGGTGAAATCAATTATAAAAACATTTTCAAACATATCCATCAGAAAGGTTACAAGGGCGTATTATGTATGGAGCATGGCAGAAGCAAGCCGGGTAAGGAAGGTGAGATGGCGGTCATTGAAGCCTATCGAGCCTGCGATGATTTTTAGTTCGGCTGCTTTTAATAAGAATTTCGGAGGCACATAAGCTCATTAACAACCAATTTAATCGAAAGGGATTATCTATGAAGAAGAAATTAAACGAAAAAATCGGTAACATTTCGCGAAGGAGTTTCATCAAGACCTCGGCAACCGGTGTTGCGGCGGCCCTGGCCGGCAAGAGTGTTATCTTTGCCGCGAGCGCTAATAGGAAGATGCGCGTGGGTCTGATTGGCTGCGGCGGCCGGGGCAACGGGGCCCTGGAAAACTGCATGGACGCAGGCGAACATATCGAGAATCTGGAGCTGGAAGTCGTTGCAACGGCTGACTGGTTCAAGGACAGGGCGGTTAAAGCCGGGACAAAATATAATGTCCCTGAGTCACGCTGTTTCTTCGGCGCCGATGCCTACAAGAAGCTCCTCGATACAAATGTTGATGTTGTCCTGATTGCAACCTCGCCGAATTTCCGCCCGGTGCATTTTGAGGCGGCAATCAAAGCGGGCAAGCATGTCTTTATGGAAAAGCCCGTATGTGTTGACCCGCCAGGTGGCCGCAGGGTTATCGAAGCCGGCGAGCTGGCAAAAAGCAAAGGCCTGGGAGTTGTTGCCGGCACGCAGCGCCGCCATCAGAGAAGCTATCTCAGAACTGCTTATGCCATCGAGCACGGCGCCATCGGCGATATCAAAGGCGGCTGTGTCTGGTGGTGCGGTGGTGCTCTGTGGTTTAAGACCAAGGAAGCGGGCGAGAGCGATGCAGACTACATGGTACGCAACTGGGTCAGCTTTACCGAGATGTCTGGCGACCATATCGTCGAGCAGCATGTTCACAACCTCGATGTTGCCAACTGGTTCATCGGACATCCGCCGATTAGAGCCCTTGGATTCGGCGGACGAGCCCGTCGCAAGACCGGCAACCAGTTCGACTTCCACAGCGTCCAGTATGACTATGCTGACGACCTTCACATCCATAGTATGTGTCGCCAGATTAACGGCTGCGATAACAGAGTCGATGAGCACTTTGTAGGCAGCGAAGGTTCGACCCAGGGAGACGGCAGGAGGATGAAGTCGAGCAAAAACATCGATGTGCCGGACTTCCCTGAGCACAAGGGACCGTATTGCCAGGAGCATGTTGACCTGCTTAACAGTATCCTCGCCGGCAAGCCGCTCAACGAGGCCCACAACGTTGCCGAATCCACCCTTACCGCGATTATGGGCCGTATCGCCACTTATACCGGCCAAATGGTCGAGTGGGCGGACCTCACGGAGAACAAGGATTCGCAATGGTACAACCTAACACTCAAGCCGAGCGCCGAAGACTTCGAAAAGGGAGAGGTTGTTGCTCCTCCGGACGAAATCGCTCCGGTCCCCGGTTCAGATAGGGGACGCAGAGGATAAAAACTTATACCTTTGTGAGTGTGCCTTGCAGAATGACAAGACAGAGCGAAAAACCTCTGCTTTGATAATCGTTTACGATTGTATGTGTTTAGCCAGGGGAAAAACCATCCCCAAAGCCTTCGGCTTTGAGGATGCCGCCCAACAAAATTATTAAAGAATGTGTGGCAGCCTCAAGCGCAGGACTCCGGCAAAACGGAGTCCAAGCTTGGGAATGGCCATTTAAGCCACACTTGACTAAACACGTACTTACGATTAGAAAAAAAGTCGCGCCATAAAAAGCGCGACTTTTTTATTTATACGCTTAATACCCCACTATTGTGGAACTATAGGTTTAAGAAACTCCGGAAGCTGATTAAATCTGTTGCGGAAAACGAAATTCGACGATGTCACCCCTGCGAAAGCAGGGGTCCAGAGCGAAAAACTGGATTCCCGCTGGAGTTTATCCCGCACACTATGCGGGGCGGGAATGACAAATACTGTTTCCGCAACAGGAACTAATTACTCTAATTCAGCTATTTCTGTAAATCGTACAAGAGCGCCTGCCGATTCCGGATGCGGCTCTGCTGTTCCAACCAGCCCCACTTTCTTGTTTATAAGTTTGCTCAGTGTTGTCTGCGAGACCTGGTCGCTCGGTAGAGCGTAACAGATGGTTTTGCCCGATTCGTTGATTATACGGTAGTGCCCCGGCCCGTAAGTTGCGAAAGTTTGAAGCTGCCCTACAACCGCAAATCTGCCCAGGTCTTCAAATTCCGCCAGTCTTGTGGCACGGGCCTTATTTATTCGCTCCTTAACCTTCCGCAGCTGCTCATTCTGGAGCTGAACTTCTTTGGTTACCGCCAAAGCTAATTCAAAGCCCTCTATCTGCTTGAGCACAAACTCCGCATAGCGTGCAACCTTGTCGTCAGTTTTGTTCTCGGCAATTTTAATAAGCGCCTCTTTTATATTTGCGTAGTTCTGCTGGTCTCTTGGCTTAGCTCGCTCAGCATCAACCTGCTCTCGCAGAGCGTTATATTTTTCGAGCATTGTCTCAGTCGGGACCGGCTCGGGAACAACCTCCTCGGGGGCCTCGTTGGGTTCAGTCGTCGGTTTAACAGCCGGCGGCTTAACTGCTGGTTTCTCAACAGTCGGAGCAGCCTTTTCAACAGGCGGGATAGGCTTCGTAAAATTGGCGCTTACCCAAAGATAGGCAAAAGGCGGAGGTGCTATCTTGTAATAATCGTCTAACTGTTCGCCTAATAACTTTACTTTATCGCCTTTGTCGAGTTTTCCCTGTAAAGTCGTGGAATATAACGGCTTCACATGGTCAGAGCCGGCATAAACACGAACCCTGTCACCGGTAACAGTGCCGACCGTGGGGTTGGCCGGGTCGATGCTGACATACTGCATCGAAATCCACGAAAAGCTCCCCGCCGGCGGGACAATGCGGGCCCAGCTAAACTGTTTGCCTATCACTTTTACTGTGTCGCCTTTATTGAACTTGACGCAATCATAAAAGTTCGTACCGGGACCGGAGCGAATTAAGACGTTATCGCCGGTTATCTCGGCCATATAGGGAAAAGCCGGGGTCTCGGCTTCGGCGGGACCGCCGGGCGCAGGGGCAGATTCCTGGGCAAAGCCGACGGACACTAAACATGCTAAAATAACGATAGCGAACAATTTGATGTAGGATTGCATTTTTCTATCTCCCAAAAAATAAGTTCCTGTTCCCCAAATCAACAAACAAACCGCTAAATAACTCTTCGGCCTTTCAAATTAGCACCATTACGAATAATTGTCAACTTTTTTATTGGATTAAATACGGCTGACTTACATACCCGTCGTCGTAGCCGAGAACCGCGTATTTCGTATCGACATTCAATTTTAGCAGATAGTTTGTTCTTATCAATAATCAATCCTGTCCGGCACTAACTTTACTTTTGTAATCTGGCAAGCTCGTCCTTACACATCTTGATTTGGCCGGGGTCGGTGAGCTTATCACAAGCGGCCTGGAGGTGCTTTAAGGCCTGCTTTGGCTGATTGAGATACCGGCTATACAATATGCCCAACATCATCTCCACCTGCTCGGCGTACTCATAGGTGCTGTAATGAGTTAAAAACTGCTCGTAGGCCCGGGCCGATTCAGCATGTTTGCTATCGCCGGCAAGCTGATTGGCGATATCCAGCAGATTCTGGCGGGACAGAATCTGCTCACTATCGTGTCTCATAAGCTCCAGATAAAGAGCGGCGGCAGCCGGCAGATTGCGTTCGGTAATCCGCTTACTAATCTGGTTACGAAGCTCCTGGGATTTCTCATCCTTTTGCTGCTGAGCGGGGCTTTTGACCTCTTTGACCTTTATCCGTCCGGTTTCTACCCGGCCGGTAAAGGGGTCGTAGCCGCTCGATACCACATCACGATATTGCCGCCGCCGATTCCATTGTTTTATCATTGCCCAAAGGTCGAAACTGCTGGTGCTGATTAAACCGGTCGCGAGCATAGCTATCATAGCTGCGATGCCGTAGGCATATCCTGCCAGATGGGCGTCATAGGCAACCTGAGGCGTGTACCGGATGATTAAATTATCGATTAGAATCATCTTAAAGGCGATAAAATACAACGCCGGAACTTCTATAGTACCAATAAAGAAGAACCAATAGAGAACGGATATTAAGGCCTGGGGAAACAACACTAAGTATGCGCCGGTTACCGCAGCGACGGCCCCGCTGGCCCCGAGAACATCGGCTCCACTAACCAGTGTATGGCCTATACCGCTGAATACCGCACCGGCCAGATAAAAACACAAATACCCAATATTGCCGAGCTTGTCGTTGACATTATTGCCGAACAGATACAAAAAGAACATATTGCCGAGAATATGCCAAAAGCCTCCATGCAGAAAGGCGTAGCTTACAAACTGCCAAAGTTGTGGCCGGGCAGCAGTGAGCATAAAATGCTGCACCCAGGGCTGAAATCCCAGATGACCCGTAGCGGGGTTTCGATGGTATTCCAGAAGAAAAATGAGCACATTGACAGCTATCAGCGCGTAATTTGTGTATGGTGTTCGTCTGAGCCGAATACTTGTACGGATAGGTAGGATAAATATCATAGTTTAACCAATTTAGAATGATTAAAGTCAAGACTTGGTTCATTGTAATGGCAAAAAGCAGCAATGACAAGACATAAAAAAAGGACGGCAGCCACCCACCGTCCTGTTCCGGAAAATTTAGCCTTACGAACAGTTTTCCTACCCTGCGGAAAACATCAACGCCTGTCAACTCCTTGACAGCCAACCGGTTTCCCCCCCAGCCGGCATGTCTTGTTCTCTAATAAAAATATAAAAATAAAACACCGCAAAGCCAAACATTCCGGCAAAAAAGACTTTATTTTTTCTCAGATTGTTGTTAATCAATTGCTCCTATAGCCCATCGGAGGGCCTTTATTTTCAATGAAGATAAAGAAAAGTAAATGAGCATTGCGAAAATCCTATAGAAGAGAATTGTGCAGATGAATAAAGACGTAATAAAAAAACGCATCAGGGCGATTCGCCGTGAGCTGAATAAAAAGAAGATAAAGTGCCTTATAGTAACGAAGCCGGCCAATGTAACTTACACAACAGGCTTTATGGGTGAAGATAGCTGGGCGGCAATTACCAGAGGTAACGTCTATCTTCTAACCGACAGCAGATACACCGAACAGGCGCAAAGCGAATGTCCCTGCTGCACCATAATTGAGCGTGCCGATTCCTTAGCTGAAGCCGTAGCACAACTGGTAAAAAAACTAAAATCGGTACGGACAGTAACCGTTGAAAAGTCAGCCTCACTGGCGGATTATGAGGCGTTAAAAAAACACGTCAAAGCCCGGTTCAGGTCGGTTGCGAATGTTATTGAAATCGTCCGCAGCAGTAAAGACAATTTCGAAATTAAAGCCATCGAGGCCGCCGCTGCAATAGCAACACGGGCCCTCAAACAAACACTGCCGCATATTAAGCCCGGCGTAACCGAAAGCGAGCTGGCAGGCATGCTTGATTTTCAAATTCGCAAACTCGCAGCGACCAACAGCTTCCCGACAATCGTTGCCTTCGGCCCAAACGCCTCCCGACCGCACCATCAGCCGAGCAAGAAAAAACTCAAACAAAAAGATGCCGTACTGATTGACTTCGGTGCTAAATACAAGGGCTATTGCAGCGATATTACCAGATGCTTTGTTGTAGGCAGGCCGACGGCTTTTTACCAAAAGGTTTACGACGTCGTCGAGCAGGCCCAAGCCGCTGCGATAAAAATGATAAAGGCAGGGGTCAAAATGAAACGCGTAGATGCCGCCGCCCGAAAGGTAATCGACAAAAGCGATTTACCCGTCTATGGCCATGGCACCGGGCACGGCCTCGGCCTGGAAATCCACGAATCTCCTTTCCTCAAGGTCAAAAGCAAGGGCACTCTCAAAGCCGGCGAGGTTATTACCATTGAGCCGGGCGTATATATACCAGGCAAGCTCGGCGTGCGAATAGAAGATGATGTCCTCGTAACCAAAACCGGCTCCAGAATATTAACCCGCAATTGTCCACATTCGTTTTTATTGTCCTAAGCTTACGTTGCAAATACCCACTCTGTTTGAAAAACACCGACACAGCAAGGATTTACGAAAGAAAAATATTAACAAAAGTATAGAAAATCTGTAATATTTTACTGACAAACATGTCTAAACTTATATAGCAGCCATATCAGGGTGGGTTTTACCCCACCGTTTATCTCTGGAAGAGAGGGATAATTATGAAATTTACGTATAAGCTCTTAATCATTTCGGCTTGCTGTATAGCCGTGCCGGCATTTGCTGTAGAAAAACTTAGTGTATCGGAATTACTCGACAAATACGCCGCAAATCAAGACAAACTCAAATCTTTTGTTGCCAGAACCGAGACGAACATTACAGAAGACATAACTAAAGACGGGACAACCTCACATTTTAATAAGTGGGTGATTTTTGAGTTACGATATGAGGACGATGGCGGTGACTTCCATGCCTACTTTTGTCCGAAGCGTGTTCATAGTGCAACAGATGGGTCTCTGGTCCCAGCAGATAGGCACACCAGCTCTCTGTGGGATGGCAAGCGCTACATCGAGCACCACAAGGGACCAACTTTGGATAAGAGCAGTACTTACATCTCATTTAGCAAGAAATATATAAAAGATGCTATCGCCATAGGATTTGCTGGACCGGGTTCGATTCTCGGTCTTTTATACGGTGATGTCGAACGGTTTGATTCGATCTTGAGGCAAGCGGACTCGATATCCGTGCGGAATGAGCTTGAGCAGGTTGGCTCGGGAGACTGCTATGTCATTGACGCAAAAACAAAGAATGGCACTTATAACATCTGGCTCGACCCCAAGCACGGCTACGGCATCGCAAAAGCGGACGTTAATAAAGGCCCTAAAGACCTTTGGTATGGACGACCGCTGGATTACTTCACGCATGCGCCATATATGCCAAATGTCATTTCTATTCGAAACGTCCGCTTCGAAAGCGTAGAAGGTATCTGGGTTCCGATGGAAGTAGATTTCCGGGTTCACTACAAGGACTTCAAGGGGTCCAACAGAACCTCAGTGATCGACGTACACTATAGAGTCACAGAACTGCTCCTCAACCCTGACCATGACGCATTAGGCTCTTTTGTACCGGATATTGAAAATGGCACCGGTGTCAGAATCCAGGAAGCACCTGGAATCAGGTACACGTGGCAGGAGGCAAAAAAGTTCGTGATTGACGAATGGGACGGCAGTATCAAATATGTGCCAAAAGATTGGTCGATACTGGTCGGCGTGGGTAAACCGCTGCCAAAGTTCGAAGGCATCAAACTCAACCTTTCTGTTGAGCAGATTAAAGACAGGGCAATCCTGCTTTGCTTCTTTGATATGAATCAGAGTCCATCGAGACACTGTATTATTCAACTGGCCAAGCAAGCAGAGCATCTCAAAAATAAAGGTGTAGCCATTATCGCGGTTCAGGCCTCGAAGGTCGATGAAAATGAAATCAATGAATGGGTGAAAAAGTATAACATCCCCTTCCCGGTCGGAATGGTTCAAGACGATGTAGAAAAAATCAGGTTCGCCTGGGGCGTCCGTTCGCTTCCTTGGTTGATTCTCACTAACTGGGGGCAAACTGTCATTGCAGAGGGCTTTGGCATTGATGAACTGGATGAGAAACTCAAAAAAAACATCGACACAGAACATGCGATTCAGAAGAATAAAGCAACGCCTACCAAACCAGTAGCTCAAACAGGTCTATCTGATTCGGCGAAATCCTTTTTGGACGCCGAGGCGATATTGGCCGGCTGGGAGAGCAGCTATGCAGGAATAAGAACTATGCGTGTCTCTTACTGTACCCGATTGGTAGATTATCAGCCTCCGGCCTGCAATCCGAATGAACCTCCTCCTGTTAAGTACATGCATGTCGAGCGAGTGGAACAAGGAAACCGCTTTCACATACGATATTCAACAGCCGAAGATGGTTTTGACAGACCTGAGAGCCTTATGGAGCATGCGTTTGATGGTAAGATTACCAGAGAATACTCAGCCAGAGAGAAACACGGTTCGATCGTTGCGGGCCTGATAGGCAGGAATACCGAGACGATGAATCATCTGAGGGTTTATATGCTTTTACGAAGAAGGCTGGTGGGAGGACGAAATGCATCTGGGACTTACTTGATAGAAGACCCAAACTCAAAACCGGACTTGAGTCGAACTTTAAGTTATGCAATACCGAGATCAATGATTTCTGTGCTTCCTAAACTTGAATATGTTGGAAGCCAATTGTGCCATGTCATTGAGGTTACAGTCCCCGGAAAAGACCATAAGGGAATACCCCGACAAATCAAGCAAGTGTTTTGGATGGCCCACGACAAGGGGATGTGTCTGATGAAATATCAATGGTATTGGGACAAAACGCTTGACAGGGAAATTAAAGTCGAACAAATCGCTATGGCAAAGATGGATAGTACTGATGTTTGGTATCCGAAAAAGGCCTACAGAACTATATTTAGCGACGAATTTGGAACAACAAAGTGCGAATTGACGGTAACAGAATTCATACCTAATGTTGAAGTGGACGAGAAAACTTTTCGATTCGATTTTCCGAAAGGAACGGACGTATTCGACAGGGTCAGAGGCATCTCAGGCGTTGACATACCAAAAGAACCACCATCGCTGGTGGGCAAGTCCCTACCCCAGCTAAAGGATTTTAATCTAAAATCAGATGCCGACCACACCGAGGACAAAATGATATTAGTGTGCTTCTGTGATATGAATCAGCGAACATCTCGGAATTCTATTATAGAACTTGCCAGGCGCACAGAAGAACCGAAAGGAAAAGGTGTAACTGTCTTCGCCGTTCAGGCCTCTGAAGTCAGCGAACAGACGCTTAACGAGTGGATAAAGAAATACAATATTCCCTTCTCTGTGGGAGCGATAATAGCGGATATCGAAAAGACTCGCTTTGCCTGGGGTGTCCGGTCTCTTCCCTGGTTGATTCTGACGGATAAACAGCATGTAGTAACCGCCGAAGGCTTCGCTCTGGATGAGCTTAACGAAAAACTTGGCAATAATCCTAAGCACAAATCCGGACCAACACAGTGAAGTATATTATCTCATCTGGTTTGTGAAAAATTTCCACAGTAATTAAGACCAATATATCTTTACCCGCCATAAATAATTAGCTACAATAAGGATGATTCTCAATTTATGTTTGGAACAGGAGGTCATTATGAAAACAAGATTAGTATTTCTGTTGGTCGCATTAGTGCTTTTAGCCAGTGTATCGGCTGCCGGAGGTCAGATACAGTTCGAGAAAATCGTCGTTGATAAAACCTTTCGCTCCGAGGGCGTGGCGGTGGCCGACGTCAACCGCGACGGCAAGCTGGACATCCTCGCAGGTGATGTGTGGTACGCAGCGCCCGACTGGAAGATGCACGAAATTCGCTCCGTCGGCCAGTACGACGGCTCGAAAGGTTACAGCCAGACCTTTGCAAACTTCGCTCAGGATGTAAACGGCGACGGCTGGGCCGATTCGATTATCATCGGGATGCCAGGTGAGCCGTGCTGGTGGTATGAAAACCCGAAGGACAAGCCCGGCCACTGGAAGCAGCGAATGGTTGTCGATAGCGCCTGCAACGAGACGCCGTTGTTTGTTGACCTGCTGGGTAACGGCAAACCCGTGCTGGTCTTTGCCGTTCGTCCCAAAGGGCTGATGGCCTGGTTCAGTGTGCCGAGCGACCTTGACGGTCTTTGGGATATGCACATTATCGCCGGCCCGGACGCACCGGGTACAGACAGATACAGCCACGGCCTGGGTGTAGGCGATGTCAACGGCGACGGACGAAACGATGTCCTCATAAAAGAAGGATGGTGGCAGGCACCCAAAGACCCCACACAGAATAATTGGGAGTTTCACCAAGCCAAGCTCGGACCCAATTGTGCTGATATGCTTGTCTATGATGTCGATAATGACGGCGATGGCGACGTAATTACCACCTCGGCACATGATTACGGCATCTGGTGGTTCGAGCAGCAGCCTGGAACAGACACCCCTCAGTTCGAGCAGCACCTTATCTTCAAGGAATTTTCTCAGACACACGCGATACGGCTCGTTGACATCAATGGTGACGGCGTCAAGGACCTGGTTACAGGCAAACGGTATTTTGCGCACCAGGGCAAGGACCCCGGCGGCCACGAGCCGGCAGTGCTCTATTGGTTTGAGCTGCGCCGCCCACAAAAAGGCAAGGTCGAGTTCGTCCCGCACAAAATCGACGACAACTCCGGCGTCGGAACCCAATTCGAGATAACCGACCTGAACGGCGACGGCAGGCCCGACATCGTTACATCAAACAAAAAAGGCGTTCACGTTTTTTTACAACGGCGTCGATGAATCCCGCCCGTCGAAGACGGGACGGGATGAACGTCCCGGCGTGAAAGATAACGGATAGCATATACAGTTGAATGCTAATATTTATTTAAACTGACTGATGCTCTGTGTCATTCCCGCCCCGCATCGTGTGCGGGATAAACTCCAGCGGGAATCCATACTATTGCTACGTTTTTTGGATTCCTGTTTTCACAGGAATGACATACTTACTAAATATTTATTGACCGCTGAAAACAATAAACTATAATAAAAGCAGTTCACTAGGGGTGGCCTTCGAAAAAGCAGGCCTGAGAAAAAACCCTTTGAACCTGAACAGGATAATCACTAAATATCTGAGAAGCCTGCGTAGGAAAGTGATTGACAGTGAAATTTAACAGCTACAGAGTGAATCGCTTCGGAGCAGGAGCGATTTTTTTGTTACCGCAGATTTCCCGAAAAGACACGGGAAAGCAGACATCCGGAAACGACACCGGAGCTTTCACGGGTTGGTACAGATTTACACGGATTAAAAAAAGAAAAAACAATGGCTACACAGTTACAAATCGCGAGAACAGTGACGATTACCGACGAGGTTAAATTTGTCGCCGAGGCGGAAAATGTTGATGTTGAGCTTATTCGTGACGAGCTTGCCGCCGGCCGGCTTGTAATACCCGCGAACAAGCTGCACTTGAAAACAAATCTAAAGCCGGCGGGTATAGGCCGGGTGCTTACCACAAAGGTAAATGCAAATATCGGCACAAGCAGTGTCCGCTGCTCGGTAGAAGGTGAAATCGAAAAGATGAAGACGGCACTTGCCGTCGGCGCCGATGCGATTATGGATTTGAGCACCGGCGGCAACCTTGACGAAATCCGTGAGCAACTACTGGCACAGTGCCCGGCACCTTTTGGAACGGTGCCAATCTACGAAATGATAAAGGGCAGAAACGTCGAGGATATAGACAACAAAATAATTCTGGGGATAATTGAAAAACAAGCCAAACAGGGCGTTGATTTTTTCACGATTCACGCCGGCGTCTTAAAGCAGCATCTGCCTTTACTTGAGAACCGGGTGGCGGGTATCGTCAGCCGGGGCGGGGCGCTATTAGCCAAATGGATGCTATACCACAACAAACAAAATCCCTTGTACGAAATGTTCGACGATTTGTGTGGCGTATTAGCCGAGTATGATATTTGTTTTTCTCTGGGCGATGGTCTTAGACCCGGCGCAATCGCCGACGCTACCGACGATGCACAAATCGCAGAATTGAGGACCCTCGGCGAGCTTACCGCCAGGGCACAGGAAAAGGGCTGTCAGGTTATGGTCGAAGGTCCGGGCCACGTGCCGTTTGACCAGATACAATACAATATGGAAATCCAGCAGCAGATTTGTCACGGTGCTCCGTTTTATGTTCTCGGCCCGCTGGTAACCGATATTGCAGCCGGCTACGACCATATAACATCGGCAATCGGCGGAACCGCCGCCGCCTTTTACGGCGCATCGTTCTTGTGCTACGTTACGCCAAGAGAGCATCTGGGTCTGCCCAATGCAGATGACGTTCGTGCCGGCGTTATTGCGGCGAAAATCGCGGCCCATGCCGCCGATGTTGCTCGCGGTTTAAAAGGCACCACCGAGCGGGATAAAAAGCTGAGCATCGCCCGGACGAATCTGGATTGGAAAACGCATTTGGCCGAATCGCTCGACCCGCAAACGGCGGAAAGAATGCACCGCCAGGCCTGTAAAGAAATTGGTATAGAGGAATTACCATCAGCCGATTACTGCTCAATGTGCGGCCGACAGTGGTGCAGCCTCAGGATAAACAGGGAAATCCGCGATGCTATAAAAGCCGGGAATGCCAGTCGGTAAAACGATGAAACTCAACTTTAGCCGGGTCCAATCGTTCAATAAAAACGGCCACAATTTTCCAAGATGACATATCTTTGGGTGTAGGCAAGAACGAGAGACGAATAATGGGTAAAGGCAAAATCCTGATAGTAGAGGATGACCGCGATATTGTCGAGATGGTCAAGTACAATCTAAAGGAGGAAGGATTTGAGACTGTACCTGCTTTCGATGGGGAACAGGGAGTTGAATTGGCCAAGAAAGAACGGCCGGATTTGATTATTCTCGATCTTATGCTGCCTGTTATAGATGGCTTCGAAGTCT
>JBAQFY010000012.1:0-6344 GCA_049287505.1 Sedimentisphaerales bacterium
GACTGGGACCTGCCGACGCTGATAGCAAATTGCGAAAAGACCGGAGTGCTTGGTGTCGAGCTGCGGACCGAGCACGCCCATAAGGTCGAATCCGACCTTAACGCCCAAGAACGACGCGAGGTGAAGAAACGCTTTGCTGACAGCCCGGTAATACTCGTCGGTCTTGGCACCAACTTCGCCTTCCACCATACCGACCCGGCGAAGCTCCGCAGTGACATTGAGGGGGCAAAGCAGTATATCAAGCTCTCCAACGATGTAGGCGGCTCCGGCGTGAAGGTCAAGCCGAATGACCTGCCAAAGGGCGTCTCGCGTGAGAAGACGGTAGAGCAGATAGGTAAATCACTGAATGAGTTAGGTCGATTTGCTGCCGACTACGGCCAGGCAATTCGGCTGGAGGTTCACGGCTCATGCTCGCCGCTGCCGGTAATAAAAGCGATTATGGACGTAGCCGACCATCCCAACGTCGGTGTCTGCTGGAACTGCAATTCCCAGGACCTTGAAGGCCAGGGGCTGGAGTACAACTTTAACCTGGTCAAAGACCGTTTTGGTGATACCGCCCACGTGCGCGAGCTGAACATCAACGACTACCCCTACCAGGAGCTGATGAACCTGTTTGTGGCGATAAACTACGCCGGCTGGATACTTCTCGAGGCCCGAACCAATCCCGATGACCGTGTAAAAGCACTGGCCGAGCAGCGCCGCGTCTGGGAGGATATGCTCGCGAAGGCACAGAGTTCCCGAACAGGGCAAAGAAGTGCTTCCGGCGTTAAGATTACCGAACAGGAAAAGACGTTACGAGTTGAAATCAACGGCGAGCTTTTCACGGAGTACTGTTTTAAGGATGTGCCGCGCCCTTATTTTTATCCCGTAATCGGGCCGACGGGTGTGCCGATAATTCGCCACTGGCCGATGAAGGAAGGCAAGAACGAAGAGAAAGACCATGTGCATCATCGCAGCCTGTGGTTTACACACGGAGACATAAACGGACAGGATTTCTGGGGCGAGGGCGAAAAAAGCGGAAAGGTTGTTCATGATAAATTCCTCAAGGTCGCTTCCGGTCCGGACGCGGGTGTCATTCAATCGCAAAATAAGTACGTGGCGCGCGACGGCAAGGTTATCTGCACAGATACGCGAACACACAGATTCTACAATCGACCGGACGGTCAAATAATGGACTTTGAAATAGCAATCCACGCCTCAGAAGGCAAAGTGGTTATGGGTGATACCAAGGAAGGCTCGATGGCCATTCGTTTGGCGCCGACGATGCGACTCAAAGGCAAAGTCGGAAAGGGACATATTCTTAACAGCGAAGGTCAGCGCGACGGGGAGACCTGGGGCAAGCGTGCGCAATGGTGCGATTACTATGGGCCGGTGGAAGATAAAATCGTGGGCGTTGCCATTTTTGACCATCCGCAGAATCCGAAACATCCGACCTGGTGGCACGTTCGTGATTACGGACTGTTTGCGGCCAATCCATTCGGAGTGCATGACTTCGAGAGAAAACCGGAGGGGACAGGAGATATTACGATACCGGCAGGTGAAAGCCTGACCTTCAAGTATCGGTTTTATTTCCATAAAGGTGATACGAACCAGGCCAAGGTGGCTGAGCATTACCGCGAATACACGGCAGGAAAATAAGCAATATACGCCGGACAGAAAACCTTTGTAAAAAATATAGGAGAAGCATTATGAGCAAATTAACTCGTAGAGATTTTATGAAAAGTACGATAGCTGCCGGGGCGACAATGGCGTTAATAGGCCCTAATTCTCGCGTCCGCGGAGCAAATGACGAGATTCGGTTCGCTACCGTCGGTGTTGGCGATCAAGGGGGCTATCACACTCGGATATTCAGTGAAAAACCGGGCGTACGTTATGTGGCCATCTGTGATGCGGACAGGAATCATGTTAACCAGTATGTCAAGCAATTCGCAGACAAGGGTGTCAAGGTTGACGGATATACCGACGTGCGGGAGCTGCTCGACAGGAAAGACATCGACGCTATTACCTCTGCAACGCCCAACCACTGGCATTCGCTTATAACGATATGGGCATGCCAGGCGGGCAAGGACGTCTATATCGAGAAGCCCGTCTCACACGAGATATGGGAAGGCCGTAAGATGGTCGAGGCCGCCCGAAAGTACGACCGCATTGTGCAGACCGGCACACAGAATCGCTCTTCCGAGGCCCACAAGAACGCCTATAAATGGATTCGCGAGGGCAACCTCGGCCCCATTAAGTGGGTCCGCTCTCTATGCTACAAGGCCCGCTTCGAAGGCACAAACGGGATTGTGAACGGGACTAATGGCCCGAATCCCGTGCCCCAGAACGTGGACTACAATCTGTGGTGCGGACCGGCCGATATGGAGCCGCTGCGAAGAAAGGAGCTGCACTACAAATGGCATTGGGTCTGGAACACAGGCAACGGCGACATCGGCAATCAGGGCATTCACGAGATGGACCTCGGCCGCTGGGCGCTGGGCGACCCGAAGCTGGCGCCGCGAGTGATGAGCTTCGGCGGCAGATTCAGAGTCAACGATGCCGGCGAGACGGCCAATACTCAAATCGTGTTCCTCGACTACAAGCCCGCTCCGCTTATCTTTGAGGTCCGCGGCCTGCCTCGCAAAAAGGGCGACAAGTCAATGGACGTCTGGCGCCGCACAGGTACAAACATCGGCGTTATCGTGCAATGCGAGAACGGCTATTGGGCCGCGGGAGACGGCGGCGGCTGGGTCTGGGACAATAACGACAAGCGAACCGACAAACAAATCTCCAGTGGCGGCGGCGGCAGCCACCACCAGAATTTCATCGACGCCGTACGCAGCAGAAAAGTCGGCGACCTCAACGCGGACATCGAAAAGGGACACCTCTCCAGCGCGCTATGCCACATGGGCAACATCTCCTACCGGCTGGGCAAAAAGATATCGGTAAGCGAGGCCAGAGACAGCATCGACAATGAGTACGTCATGGACTCCTTCGAGCGTATGCTCGAGCATCTCGAGGTCAACGAGGTGGACCTGGAGAAAGAGCCAATCACGATGGGTCCAATGCTGACGATGGATCCCCAGAAGGAGAAATTCGTTGGCGAATACAGCGACATGGCGAATATGTATGTCAAGCGCAATTACCGCGAGCCTTTTGTCGTACCGGATAAGGTTTAATGAAGTTCGCTCTCTGCAATGAGATGTTCGAGGCCCGGCCGATGGCCGAGGTCTGCTCGACCGCAAGCCGATTAGGGTACGACGGCATTGAGATAGCGCCCTTTACCCTGTCGGCCTCAGCAGAGGACATTAGCGCTGAGCAGCGGAAAGAGGTTCGGCGGGTTATTGCCGATAACGGTCTCCAGACCGTGGGCTTACACTGGCTTTTTGCCGGGCCCGCCGGTCTGCATATAACCACTGCTGATGATAAAATCCGGGGCAGGACAAGGGATTACTTGTCCTGCCTTCTTGATTTATGCAGCGATTTGGGCGGCAAGGTTTTAGTGCTCGGCTCGCCGAAGCAGCGAAGCCTGGTGACCGGACAAACCAAAAAAGGCGCCTGGAAAAGAGCCGTCGAATTGCTCAGCAGCGTTCTGGATAAGGCCGGCCGGCTGGGGTTGACCATTTGTCTTGAGCCGTTATCGCCTGTTGAGACCGATTTCATTAACACGGTCGCCGAAGGGATGCAGATGGTTCGCCAAATCAATCATCCGAACCTGAAGATTCATCTCGATGTCAAGGCGATGTGCGCCGAATCGACGCCCGTGCCGGATATTATCCGTTCGGTAAAGGCCGAAGACATCGGTCATTTTCACGTCAACGACCCCAATCTTTACGGCCCCGGAATGGGAGATGTGGATTACGGGCCCATTGCGGAGGCCATAAAAGACATCGGGTGGGACAAATGGCTTAGCGTTGAGGTGTTCAAATACGACCCGGACCCGGAAACTATTGCCAAGAAGAGCATCGAATACCTGCGGTCGTTTTTTTAGAAAAATAGCGGGGCATCCATTATCTATAGCAGAGCTTCCAGCCTTCGCAGCCGCTTCGGCGGAGTAGGCACTGCGAAGGACGAAAGCCCCACCTACTACTACAGACAGCAGGCAAGCAGGTGGGTTTTTAGGGATTTTTTGGCGCGGTGGAATCGAACGCGGGCCATCTGAGGCGTTGTGCGTGTCAGGGACGCAATTTCCGCATAGGGCAGCCGCTCGTAGTAGCGAAGGCGAATAACATCTCTATGCTGCCGGCTGAGCCGTTCGAGAACATCCGAGACCTGCTGGAGTGTCTCCTCGTGAATCTTCGCTTCCAGGATACTGTCACTGCCTGATTGTGCGTCATATGACTGATTATGGAGGAGTGTTGCCTTACGGGAGGACTGAAGCCGGCGCTTCCTAAGGTTATCCTGGATCTTGCTCCAGGCGACTCGATACACCCAGGGCCAGAATCTTCGGCTTTCCCGTAGTGAAGTAACTTGCCGGACCACGGTCAGCAGTGTTTCCTGCAGGATATCCTCGGTCAGGTCGTGATTCCAGGTCGTGCGCAAGACAAACGGATACAGCCGTTCCCAGACGATTGCAGCCAGACGTCCCATGCCTGTCCGGCTGCCCGAGCGAGCCTCGGAAAGTAACTGCTGTACGTATTTGTTGTCCTCACTCATTTATACTACCCTCACTCATAAAAAGGCAGGTGGCTTGTTGAAAGTAACACAAAATTTCAATCGAAAAATGTCCTTATTCCGCCTCTGCCTGCCCCGCCTCTCCGAGGGGCGGGGCCTGCTCCGCCGTCGAGCTATCACGGATTTGTTCTCCCGCGCCGATGACTCGCCAGGCTGGCGGTATCAGCTCCGGGACGTGCCAGTCGCTTTTGCAGCGATGGCACTTAGCCATATCCGGCCTTCTCATTTTGCCGCAATTTTGACAGGTTACCAGAGTTATCTTCGGCCGGGTCAGTCTATAAGTAATATAGGCGGTCAAGCCAAAGGCAAGCGTTCCAATTATCCAGTATAATCTTGCATTTTCCGAAAATCCAAAAACAATAGCATCTTTACTAACCCGAATGGAAAGCCATATTGCCAGGATTATCGACGGCAGTATCCACCACAGAGCAGAAAAAAATCTTTCTGCAAAATTCTCATAGCCATCTCTACCCTTCATTGCTATGAATGAATTGGGCAGGAAAAACAGTGCCCTGTGGCCGGAAGCTGCCTCGAAGGCCGACGCTGTAAAATAAGAGGCAACAGAGAGGAACGGCGGCTGAAGATTTTCCGCCAGATATTTGCCTATGGTAAGCACGGGCGACCAGGGAGCCCCAAAGAAAAATGCCTTGCTGGATTCGACATACGTCGCATAGCGGCCTTCGTATTTTGGAAGCCTGCTGTATTCTGTCTTGATTTCTCTTCCCTTTTCATCAAAGACGGCAAGGGCTAAAGCGGTTCCATCACGAGAAAGGCTCGCTGCGAACATCCCCAAGTATTTTCTCTCAACTCTGGCCGGTGAGCGCTTAAAAATATAAGATGGGTCGCCAAAAGCTACCTTGACCTCTTCAGGATTCTCGAAAAAGTACGTTGTCAAGGCCAGTGGCCAAACCTCGTAGCCTAACAAATCTTTTGGTTTTCCAGAACCTCTTGAGCCAAAGTACGTCTCCGGTTCAGGCAGCCGGCCCGCAACTCCGGGTAATTCCGGAGTCCTTCTGACAAATTCGAGGGTTTCCTTGTCTAACAGGTCGATCCGGCCTGACTCATCAAGTACAAGCAAATACGGACCGGCATCACAGTCGTAACCGGTCGGTATGATTGGTCTGTAATTGGTACGCAAATCTGTGTTGTTTGGGTCCTTATCTGGAACCTTAATTTGAGGAGGTGTCCAGGACAAGGACAAGGAATCCGAAATATAATTTTTTTTCAATAGTCCTATCCGAATTGGTTCGTAACGACGGTAATCTTTGCCGAGCTTGGGGCCTTTGATTATTGTTCTTTGATTAAAATCAATCTTGAAAAAGCATCGCAGCTTTTTGTCATATAATATTAGGTCACGTGATTTTCGTCTGAACCAGCTTCTGTCTATAATGGGGTTAATAAATCGCCCCAGAGTTTTGTTGGCAGTTTCCGAAACTCCTTCCGGGCCTATATAAAGTTCTAACTCCTTTCCTCTTATGGTTATGTCAGGGTGGTGAACAAGTTGGCCTAGCTTCTTATCAAAATACATACAATCTCTGTCGGAGTGAAAGAAATAAACGCTTGAGCGGCGTCCTCCCGGGAACCTTTTCATAAAATAGTCGGCAATCCCAAGGGATTGAAGTCCTTCCTCTTCGGAGTGCATATTTGCGGATACTATGGAGTGATAAACAACGTTAGGGTCATTTTCAAAC
>JBAQFY010000013.1:0-6650 GCA_049287505.1 Sedimentisphaerales bacterium
GATTCATTGTAGTATTATTTAGAAGCTTCGTGACTCTCAATCGCCTGTAATATTTAAGCGATACCAAGAGGCTGAACCAAAAACCAGGCCCCTAATTGGAGATTAAACAATGATAACTGAGGCATTAATAAGTAATTTTAAGTGCTTCAAGCATTTAACGCTCCCTGACCTTGGTCGAATAACCTTAATCGGCGGAAGAAACAATGTTGGGAAAACGGCGTTGTTGGAGGCGCTGTTTTTGTTTTTTGACCGGGGTACCCCAGACATAATTATCCGACAATATGTTTGGCGAGGTATCGAGATTGTCAAGGTGGAACCACAAGCAATGTGGGAACCTATCTTCTACAATTACGACATGAATCAAGAAGTCCTCATTTCCCCAGCTATAAACAAGGAGCCGCAGGCTGCAAAGTTTAGGTTTAATCGAAGTTTTTCACTCCCTCCAACTCCAACTTTTATTACGTCTGATACTGCCCCATCCGATTTTGTTGAGCCCGGAAAACGCCAAATTCCTACGAACGAGGGGTCGATCAGCTTGACCTCTTTGGACATAGAGTATTTTGTCAAAGATGAAAAAAAGGGACTTTCCCATCTTTTTGTTGATGCCCAGCATAAGCCAGCTCTCTATGTTGAGTTTGCGAATATCAAAACCTTACCTGTGATTTTTTTACCCTCAAAACAACATATTACAATGAAGCAAACTGCAGATTTTTTCAGTCATCTGGCCGAAGCAACAAGAGAAAACGAAGTTGTTGACTTCCTTAGGATTATTGAGCCTCGTTTGTTGACTTTAAAAGTGATCACAAAAGGACCGACTTCTTCTGTGCACGGCCAACTAAAAGGTTTTCCTCGGACTCTCCCAATTCATTTGATGGGTGAAGGCATGGAAAAACTCTTGAACCTTATAATCGGTATGGAACACTCAAAGGGCGGGTGTGTTTTCGTAGATGAAATGGAAAATGGTATATATCATGAGGCCTCACCCAAAATATGGGAAGCTATTGGTAATGCGGCAGAAGATTATAATTGCCAAGTTTTCGCCACAACGCATAGCTATGAGTGCTTGGAAGCAGCCCATAAAGGTTTAGCAAATAGACCAGAGGATTTGCGTTATATCCGCCTCGACCGCGAAGATGATATTATAACAGCAAAGACGTCCAACTATGATATGCTTGGCTCTGCAATTGCTCATAATCTGGAGATTCGGTGACAATGCCTGCACTACCACGAACTAAAAAAGTTTGCTGCCCTGAGTGTGGAAAAGAATTCGATCCAAAGCCACAGCAAATCGAGAAACAAAAATTGATATTGGCTGAAGGTCTTGATGCCCATGGGTTTTTGTTCCATTCCAGCAGAGCCCTCGGAAAAATTGATATTCAAATCTTCAATTTCAAAGGAATTAATGAATTGAGGCTATTTATAGAAAATCTTGCCACTATGGAAAATTTTTCAAAAGTGAAAACGCTTGTCATTGCCCGCGATGCTGAAACCAATGTGCAATCGGCTGTACAAAGTATTCAATCAGCTCTTAGAAATGCCAAGAATGTTGACTTACCTATACCTACAGAGCCGTTTCGATTTACTTCCACTAACTTTATGAAAACCGCCTTTATTCTATTTCCAGGACTAGGCAAAAACGGGAAATGCCGGTCTGGCACGCTAGAAGACCTGTGTTTGGAAACTGTCACTGACGACCCATTACTGAGCTGCGTAGATATCTTTCTCGAATGCGCACAACAAAATCAGGAGAATAACGAAGAACTTAAACACGCCTGGAAAAGCAAATTGCATGCTTACCTTGCTGTAAAAGGCGACCACGCTGGTAAAAAACTAGGTGTAGTTGCAAGGAATGGAGTTTGGAAATGGGATCATCCCGCGATGGCACCATTCAAAAAAATCATTCAGGAAATGTGAAAAGTAGGGCTATACGGATCTCGGCAGATTTTGCCATTGTTGCTCATCTACTTAGTACGTAGGATATGCTGTGTGTACTATCTTCTCTAAATTGAAATTATTTTCAGGCGATGTATGAAGCTACGGTCTTCCATTTGATTTTGCCGTCTTTTGTAACTTCATATTCAAGCAGGAGATACCCGCCGTTATGGCCATCCTCAAAGTACGCAAGTACCCACTTTTTTGTTAATATCCAGATTTGGCTCTCAGAATAAAAATTCATTGTCCCGCCCATACTTCCCTTGTATGGAATAAGCTCTCTGTGCTGCCTCAAATCGGAAATAATATCCTTTACCGGGTATTTCAGCCCCTTTCTCTTCATCTGTTCAATGTCCCAGCTATGAAGTTCGATAGTATTGGCAGGTTTGTTTTTGATGAGGTCTATTGTATCTTTCTGTTCTCTTTTTTCCTCGGCGGATTCCTTATTAGTCTGCTCAAGCTTTTTGACAAGCTCGCTGTTATTTTTTTCCAATCGCTCGATTTTATGTCTGTTTTTGACATTACTAATGAGCAGGACCACTAAAGCCACACTCACAAGAATAAATCCGGATTGGAAAATTTGCCGGGAAGCGGGTTTCATTTTATCACCTCTTTGATTGCAGGCCCCTTCTCCATTTCGCTATAATATCGACATACTCTAAAATTAATCTGTACAAATTATATCCACCATATTGTAACTCACTTATGGCTAAAGGTTTCTTTCCCCCAAAGCTGCATTTTTCGCACAGAAAAACAGTCCTCTCCTGAAAAAAGCAGATAGCAGGTCAAGCCATCGTTACTTATCCACTTGGTTGGCAAAGAGCTTGTTTCCCCCGGCCCAACATCCCATTCTTCGATATAAAACACAGTCGTCCACGGCCCCCACGGCTGCAGCGCATCAAAAATCCCTAATCCTCCTTTGAACCGCATATCGTCCTTACCATAAATAGTCTGGCACCACAAATATCTTTTCAGACCTGGGTTGTAACTGATACCCGAACGATAACATCTGCCTGGATTGATAAACACCGCCCCCCTATCGTGAATATCCTTTGTCCATATCGGCTGCTCCGAATCATCAAGGCCCTTGAAGAATTCATAAGCATCGAGATTAAGTATTTGTTCTTTATGCACCCGCGCCATCACCATCTTGTCCGCCGGCTCATAAGCGCTATCGTTGTCGTGAGAATAAATGTAAGCGAAATCATCTCTCGCACCGGCGTAATTCCTGCCGAAGTTCAGAAAAGTCGGAGCACCAAAACTTGTTTTAAACTTCCAATCGCACCATATCCAGTTTTCGCCATGGTCTTTAGACCAGGCAAGCTGCGAGTTGCCTGTATTTCTAACTAACGTATAAAGCACACCATCGACGCATAGAAGCCCGCTGGCCTTTGCTCCTTTATCACCCTGCCCTGTTTGTTCGCCGCTATCTGTACGAATATTGATGCCCTGAAAATCAGGCGGCAATCCTATAATCTTCGCAATGCCGAGGCTCAGCTTCTTTTCGGTTTTCGGTTCAAATCCCCAGCCGTCACCATAAGCTGTGTACTGATTATCATCATCCGCCCAGGTAATCGGCCAATTATCACTGCCGGATGCCCGACGGATAATCGTGTCGGCTGGCGCCCACTCGATACCCTTTATCACAGGACTTGGCCGATACGGTGCGACCGCCCTACCACCCTTTTGCGTTACCGATAGCGCGATTGGTTCAATGAACGGCTCGATTGACTTGTAGTCGGCATTGCCCGCTTTATTGAGCGATTTACCCGCCCTTGCCGCCACAATATCGAGACTCGGTATCACCACAATTAAACTATCGTACAGTCCCCATGACCAATAGGCGTCTTGCGGCACCCTGGCCATAGACCCATCGGCATTATTCCACCACAACAGGCCATAGTGTTCCGAGGCAGTGAAGTAGCTTTCCTGCTTGACCACCGGCAGACCTCGAACAGTCCGAGGTACGGTTCGCACCATATCAACAAACCAGGCGGGAATGATTTGCTTACCCTGCCAGCGGCCGCGCTGCAGATAGAGGTATCCTATCCGGGCCATCGCATCGACGTTGGCATTTATGCCTGAGCCGAACTCACGCCTTTTAATACTGTTAATCTCTTTTGGCCGATAGGCGTTGTTCCGCCAGGTCAAATCAGATGTGCTTATCCCAATCGGACCAAAGACCCGCTCAAACATCAGCTCATTGAGGTCCTGCCCATAAGCTAAAGTAACACATTCAGCCAGCCAGTTCGGCCCACCATCGCTGTACGACCATTTTGTGCCCGGCTCGAACATCAGCTCGGTGTATCCACCGTTTTTATCGAAACCTGCGGTCTGGGTAGCAAGGTCAAAGAGCGTTATCTTATCGACCCAGCCGGTCTCGATATTTGACTCAGGCTGAATACCAAAGCTCGGATGATATTTTTTGGCTCGCTCTCTTAAGCTTTTGATTTTCCCATCTTTTAGCGCCAGACCCACTGCGGTAATGCCGATTGCTTTTGTTGTTGACTTAAGGTCGTATCGTTGCTTTTGGTCACCCCACTGCATAACGCATCGGCCGTGCCGGATGACGCAGCCCGACCCATCGCCGGTGAGCGCGTAATCGCGCCCCTTTCGCAATATGGCCGCATCCATCCCCACCTCTTCCGGCCTGGCCTGCTCCCACGTACGTCCCGGCCAAACGGCTACTCCATTATTTTCACTGACACCGAATGCAGACCCAACAATCCCTCCAATCAATATGATGATTAGCGTTTTTCTACCAATTGACCCCTTCATAACGATAAGCAAGTCATCAATCATCATTAGTCAATAGTCAATAAATTGGTACCCCCCTGCCCTGTCGGTCTGCTCTTGTGGGATATGAAATGCGAAAGACAATATATTAAATACGATATACAACGTACGGCATACGATATACGCAATATGATATTAACTTTCTTCTCCTTCGGCTTTTGGTGTTTCGTCTCCGGGTGCTGCTTCTTCAGTTACAGTTTTTTTAGCGGGAGCTTCTTTTCGGCCGGCGTGGCTCTTGCGATGAGCAACCTTCGGCAGAGCCAGTAAAGATTCACCCTCAGACCATCGCTCTTCATCTTTTAGCTTTTCGATACGTTCGGCACGCGTCAGAACGTTTCGGTGTCGGCTCAGGGCGCCTTTGATTTTTAAAGAACGATCAATAGACATTCAAAATTTCTCCTAAAAAATACTTTCACTTTACTTTCTTGCCGTAGGCGTCACTGAAAAAATTTAGCGCAAAGGTTTCAAAAGTTGGAGGAGCTTTACCTTTATATTTAGCTCCTACTTTGATAATTTCTTGCAATGCTTTATATCCGTCTGTCCCGGGTGTTTTCGGATTATCGTATCTATTCTTTGTTTGCAAAAAGTAACTGCCGTTTTCCATCACAATTTCAGTGTCAATGCCATACTCGGCGAAATGTGCCTGCACCGGTACTAAGTCCGGTCGTGCTCCCCACTGTTGTACTACAATTACATTGTTACCCGTCGAACTCGGCTGAATGGGTTTAACTCCTTCAATATCCCTCAATCTACTATCTTCATCCGGTGGGGGCGGTTCCATTATATCGGCCACCTCCCGTTCTATCGGAGTTTTACGATTGACCTGCTGCCTTTCTACGGCTGTGCTGATTGTTCTCTGTTCGGTTTGATAATATTCCTGGCCGAGCCGAAAGGCTGCCAGAACCAGCAGAATAAGGACCAGAACAATCGCAATGGCGAGCTGATACGGTATTGAGAACTCGATTCTGCCGAAATTGAATTGGACAATTCTCGGCTTTCTCAACCATCGTGCTGTTGCTTTGGACGTCTCTGCATTAACGGCAGACTTACCTTCATCAGGCCTTTTTGGGCGCATTTGCTCTAAGGTCCTGCCGTAGCCGGGCTTATTGCGAGCCTTGCTCATCACCTCATAAAGAGCCTTTTTTCCTCGATTACGTACCATAGCCTTATCTGCCTGATTTAATAAAACGTCCGTTAAACAATTATTATATCGGCATAATTTTAAACAACAAGCCAATATCAGCCAAGAAATTGTCTAATTTTCTATAATATTTCAAGCTGAATTTCAACAATGAACCACCACATTTATAAGTGAGAAGTCAGACAGGTCCCCGGGTAAATCGGGGCGTAGAAAGGACGTTTAGTGTTTCAGACTTCGGTTAACAATTTTGTAATTTCCGCGGTGCGGGTAATTACGGTGATTTAGGATTAATTTTAAAAATGAGCGTTTTTGAAATTTTTTGCAAAAATTTACACTCTTTGACTAAATCCGGGAGGTGGTATTCTGATAGCCCCAACTTTTCGAGGCTATGGGGTTCACAAACAAAGCGATTTGTCTGCCGTGAAAATCGATTTTTCCCTTAAAAAGCATTGTTTTTTCTTAACGACAGGATTGCTAATATGGTATAAATAAAATCAGATTGGAGTACGGTTTTATCTTACAGTAGGCTAAATTCCTGTATTTTCAGTCGAATTAGCTCTGGTCAGGAAAATTTTTATATGGAGTTGTAATTGCAATTTGTACTTCGTGCTGAATAGCTTTGCTTTATATTAGCACCTGACATTAGGTTTCAAAAGGGAGGAGGTAGCGTCAAGTCGAAAAAAATCATTCTGGGCAAATGTGTGTAATGTAGTGAGTGTGAAAATTATTATCGGTCGTTTTGTTTGAGGTTGCCTGCATCTCATTATCTGCTGGTCGCAGA
>JBAQFY010000014.1:0-13346 GCA_049287505.1 Sedimentisphaerales bacterium
TCCGGCAGGATAAATACAAATGATGAGCCGGTTTACATTGGCGAAAATTCAGAAAGAACCGTGCGTTACTGGGACGGCTTGATAGACGACGTTCGCATTTACAACTATGCTCTGTCACAAAATGAAGTTGCCGAGCTTTTGTGAGTGCATAGGAGCCTTTTGGGATAGAACAGCCAAAATAACAAAAGATAGGACCAAAGGCGTGATTGAAGACAAATATGGAATGACCGTTGTTAAGATAATATGAAGGCCATTCTCATCAAGCACAAAGGAACTTCAAGAACGTAGTTTTTGGCTTTGCTATTTTCAACGCACAGAATCTACTCATGCAAAGCCCCGGACGAGCAAGTTACGTGTGCGCACATTGGTTCTCATATACCGGCAGGGCCGGAGCAAGAAATTTCAGCGAGGGAAAGAGATGATATGGTATTATAGCAATATATTAGGTTTGTAATTATACTCTCAATCTTCTCTGTGTTCATTATCCCCGGCCTTCGGGGGCAGTTTAATCTTTCGACAAATAATTCGTCTTTCCCCGAGTAAATATCCGCCGGCAAATAGCTGAAAAAGATACTCTCCAGGGTGGGGGAAGACAATACCGTGTAAATCCATCGCTAAAGTAACTATTTGCTTAACATCCTTAAACTGTACTGTTCCTTCTTTCTCAAAAATAAATTTCTCCTCTTCCTGAGCATCGACGAGTCTTATTTTCGCATTCGTTGCGCCATGCCCATTTGTTAGCTCACAAAAGAAGACAATTTGCGGATGTCTTGCCGGATATCTTTGAGCATTGATAGTTTGAACAATATCTATAATACTCGGCATACCAGAGACTTTGTCAAAAATAACTCTATTACAGGTGATTGCCGATAATAGAATTGGCTGTATCTCTATCATTTTATCAATCTCTTTCCCACGTCTTTTGGAGTATTTACTTTCTGCTTCATCAGCCGACCCATCTTGAACTTCACGATGCGTTTGGCTGGGACATGAACCCGTTCCATGGTTTTTGGATTCTGTGCTCTCCTGGCTGCACGTGTCTTGGTCTGGAAAACACCAAAATCGCGAAACTCTAAGCGGTTACCTTTGGCAAGCTCAGAGATGACCTCGTCGAGGAATTTTTGAACCGTAGCCTGAACTAACACACGCTTAGCCCGAGTGCTCTCAGTAATTCGGTCGATAAGCTCTTTCTTTGTGATTGTTGACATATGCAGCCTCCAGAATAACTTATTATAACAGCAGTAAAGCTCCAACGAGCACTCAGTGTAGTCTAACAAACAAAGCTCTTATAATCAAACACTTTATTGTTTTCTCTCCTGCCGAGCCGTGACTCCGGCACGGCTGGCTGGCACGGCTGGCCAACTAAGCTTCTGGCCTGCTACTTTTACATCCTACCTTCAGGGATAACATCCATGATTGCTTGGCCGAGTTTCTGTATGAAAGTTCCGTATATCGTATCAGTGATTACGAAGCCGGTTTGGTCCAGCCCTAAGCGAACAATAACCATATTCCATTCGGGAATGATGAACATATCGTTGTTATTATATCCGCTCGCTGAATAGGTGCCCGGCGGAGCACCTGGCCACTTTCGTTTTCCATCGGGCTTAACGCCGTTAACCCACCAGTTATAGCCATAGACGCCCCGGCCGTCGGCACCACTGAGATTTTCCAAAGGTAAGGATGCCGTTACTTGGGCCCGGCTCGCCTGCTCGACCCAGGCACCGCTGAGCAATTGTTTACCTTTCCATTTGCCCCGATTCAGAAATAAGTGGCCGAGACGGGCCAACTCTCGAGCCGATATGCGAACGTGTTTGTTATTATTTCCAGAGCCCCCATTTACCACGATGCCCTGTACCTCTCCGAAATCGCCCCAGTCCCACTTGCCGGGATTCATCCCAATTGGGTCAGCGATTTTACGCTTGAAAAGGGTCTCTATTGGTTCGCCGGCAATGTGGGTTAGAACATTGGCGAACTGATTCATCGCCGAATCCCAGTAGGCATACTTCGAGCCGGGCGGTGTAAATAGAGGCTTGTCGGCCGGCTTGAAAGGAGTCAGGCTTGGGCCGTGTTTATAGCTTCCACGAGGCTCATCACCGACGGCGTAATATCCTGATGTCATTGTTGTGAAATGCCGAAGCGTGATAGTTGGATAGGTTGCTGCCATGCCGGAAACGTAATCCTTTGCCAGCGTATCCAGACTCGCCCTGCCATCATCAATAAGAAGGCCGAGCACCGTGCTGGTAAAAGACTTTGTGAGGGACCAGACACCGTGAACTTTGTCGATGTTTGTGCCTTTCCAGAGCATATATCCGTTTCGTATGATGACCAGCTCCTCGACGCCGTCTGACCCTGAATTGTTTTTGAGATATGATATGGCAGCATTAAGCTTCGCCGAGTCTATGCCTTGCGATTCAGGCGTTGCCTCTTCCCAGTCTTTTCCTGGAAAAGCCATTCCTCCGGCGGCTTTAGCCCCCAGCAAAAGTGCGAGCGAAACAAACAATATTCCCCAGATTAAGTATTTAGACATAATTGTCATCCTCCGGACTTGTTACTTGCCGAGTGAACGATGTAAACCACAGCGTCACCATTGGGTCCCGCAAGGCGGGGTCCCTTTTCAGAAGGGGCTCGAATCGCTTGCTCGCCTCCGTTCGCTCTTACCGTACCTGTCGATACAACCTTGCCTTGCTCAGGGTCAAACCACTCGTATTCGTACTCGCCGGCCTTTAGCTCAACAGTGATAGAAGCTTCATCCCGTCCCGTCTTCGACGGGCGGGATTCATCAGCCGCAGGCTTATAAACCAAATACTCCACTCCAGGCTTCGCTAAACAATACTTTGTTGAGGCCAAGTCATCGCGCGGCTGCATCGCAGCGAGATTCATTCTTTCGGCATATCTTCGTGTATATCCCATGCTTCGACGAATCGGTTCCCACTTCGAGTCAAACTGACTTCCGAGAACTACACCATCATACGGGTCCATAAATATGGGATTATACCCTCTGAGAAAGCTCTTCCATACCCACGCCTGATTTCCTCCGATTCCCCAGAGATGGTCAGTATCGTTCAGGACGACCTTTCGGCCATCGGCAGCCGGAGGGTCATCCCGGTAGCCGCCCTCTCTATTCGGGGAAATCCAATCAGCAGGGCTATTGAATAAAGTCTCGTTGTTTCCGCCCCGGTATTGGAATGTCATCCCTACAGGATGCTGTTTAGGTTTGTTCTTCTCATAGTCTTTTATATACCGGATTATATGATATTGCCATTCTGTCGATGGCGGGTGGTTTTCATTCGATATCTCATATAACACGTTATCGAAATCATTAACTGTATCTATCACCTTCCGGACGTAGGCCTCCTGCAGAGCGGTAACGGCCGGATTACTCAGCGTGTAGATTTCAAGGCCTTTGCCGTCTTCGTTCTGGTCTCCATCAATACCGTTTACATTGTTCTGTTGGCCGAAGGGATGACCTTCCCATGCTCCAGAAGAGAACTGCATTGCCCAGCCCTCAAAGAGCATTATCGAAACATAGACTTCTCGGTCACGGGCTGCTGAAACACGGTGACGCAATCGGTCGAAGTAGGCGGGATTGAACTTCTTGAGATTGAACTTCGGCTTGCCGTCGAGGGCCATATCCGGCCCGGTTCGCGCCCAGGGTTGAGGAGTGGACGTATGTAGCTTGTTCTCATTGTTCGCTTTTGTATTCCACGTTACCGGCTCCCACGTCCACATTCGGATGAAGTTGTGATTTAGTTGCTGCATCCAATCCAGGTAGGCAGTAAAGTCGAAGCGAGGCGGTGGGTCCTTTGGGCCAATATCGACCAGATTGGACCAGGTATGTGAGCCGGTCAGATAGATCGCTCGGCCACTATCATCTGTAAAATAGCGAGGATTGTCTTTTAAAACTCGTAAGGGACCTTGTAACCTTCTCTCTTTTGCACTTACCTCAAGATGTACTCCACAGGATGCCTTACGGCAGAAACAGGAACTAACGATAAGAGCCAAGAACAATATCCACTTTGAAATCATCGGGTGGGCACATTCTATATTCAATTTTCGCAGTCCACAGGATGCCTTGCGGCAATACATTTGAGTTCTCCTTATCGCATTTCACCTTTAATTGGCCCATTCATAATAAACGACAACCTGGCAAAAGCGTGTAAACTAAACAGAGGTTGTCTCTAAGACAGATTAACGCAGATTGGAGTTGATTACCACAGATAAATCTGTGTAATCTTTCGTTTAAAATCTGTGAAATCTGTGGAACTGAGCTTAATAGGTGTCGCACATCCACCATCACCCTGATAAGCCTATGAAGAGCGAAAAGTCAAAACAATTATCTTCGTCAGCCGAACTTTTTCTCCACAGGATGCCTTTCGGCATTTGCAAAGAAAAACAATGGCTAATGATTTGCTTCGCAGCCAAAATGCCGTAGAATTACGGCTATGGTGAACCCCCGCCCGTCATAAACGGGTATGTATTTGGTCTTGCTAAATACATAGGAAGACGGACGGGGTGAATCGAAGAAAGTTTCTAACCGCGACAGGTAGTATCGTGGCAACTCGCCGCGATGCGCTGCAGTGGGTCGGCAGTTTGCTCGAATAACCCCAAATCTTGCCAGCCGTACCGGAGCCATTCGCCGCGTTGCGTCGCAACGGGCGTCTCGGCAGGAAGGCGTTGCCTCGGGCGGCTACCGAATTGTTCAAGGTGAATATCCGTAGCCAACAGAGTTAATCGTCTTTTAGGAGACTCACAATGAAGTTCAATCGTCGCCTTTTTATCAAGTCGGGTATTGGTGCCGGGGTATTGGCAACAGCGCCTGGCTGCCTATCTGCCGCCGGGCCAGGCAAGACAACCCTTACCCAGTTAGACAAGGCCGCTGCCGCGCCGGTGCTGAAGATTTCATCCATCAAATCCCCAGTGAATATCGCCTCCATCGAACTTCTGCGTGAGGAGAAAAAGTACTTTGTCCGCACCAGATCCACCGACGGTGCTGTCGGCGTTGCCGTAACCAATAGCCGTGCCGCATATCTCTATCCAATTTTGCAGCAGCTGGTTATCCCTTATTTCATTGGCAAAGACGCTCGCGACCTCGAATCTCTGATTGACGGAGTTTATGTTTATCGCAGCAATTACAAGCTCTCAGGCCTGGCACTATGGTGCTGTGTGGCATGGGTGGAGTTCAGCCTGCTTGATTTACTCGGTCGAATCGAGGACAAGTCAGTAGGAGAACTGCTTGGCGGCGTGCTCCGTCGCGAAATCCCCATCTATGTTGCCAGCGGCAATCGCAATACTACGCCACAGGAGGAGGTGGATATCCTGGCAAAGCATATCGAACAAACCGGAGCCGGGGCCATCAAGTTTAAGGTCGGCGGACGTATGAGCAATAATGCCGACTCGATACCAGGCCGCAGTGAGGGCCTGATTCGGCTTGTGCGCAAGGCTCTTGGCGACAGGGTCACTATATACGCCGATGCGAACGGTTCCTACGACTGTCGCAAAGGCATCGAGATTGGCAAGCTTATGCAGGACCACAATATTAATATGTTCGAAGAGCCTTGTCCGTTTGACCATCTGGAACAAACCAAGTGCGTAGCAGACGCTCTGTCGATTCCGATATCGGGCGGAGAGCAGGAGACCAGCCTTTGCCGTTTTCGCTGGATGGTCCACAACAACGCTGTGCAGGTCGTTCAGCCTGACCTGCATTATAACGGAGGATTTATTCGTGCCATCCGCGTAGCTCACATGGCTGCCGAGGCAGGTATGTCCGTTATACCACACATGTCCGGAGACGGCGTTGGGTACGTTGACATACTCCACTTCGCCTCATGCACACCGAACATTGGAGATTTCCAGGAATACAAGGGTGACATTGCTCAAACCGGCACTTGGTACGACCCCCCTCTTAGACTCAAGAACGGTGCAATTAATGTTCCTACCGGACCGGGTTTAAGTATCGCCGAGGTTTGCGATTTGCTTAAGAATGCCAAACCTGTGTGATTAAGGACGGATTCACCCCACCCACCTTAGACGGACGAAGTGAAAGTCAGGATGAGCTCGATAATCAAAGATAGAATCCACAATCACTGTGGCCTATATATGATGGATAAGATAATGTAATCCGCTTCTACATTCGCAGTTCGGCATTTTGGCTGAGTAGTAGTTTCTGCAGTGCCTTAACGTCGAGCTTTCGCGGCGGCACTTTGTTTTCAGCCGCCATTGCCGCCGCACAACCTGAAGCATGCCCGATTGCCATAGCAGGGGCCATCGAGCGGGCGGACTGGAATGGTGCCTGCTCGCACGAAATGCAACGTCCCGTTAGAACAAGCCCTTCGATACTCTTGGGGACAAGCGACCGGTAGGGGATTTCAAAGCCCTCGTGGTTGAAGAAAAATCTCTTACCATGGTAGCTCGGCATCGGGTTCGAGCTGACAGCGATTACATCGGGAAAGTGAGTGCCCTTGATGGCGTCCTGCTCGGTGACAGTGTATTCGCCGAGGATTCGACGCGTCTCACGGACACCAATACCTGTCGCCGTTTGCATTAAATAAATGGACTCCATCCCGGGTTTCTTTCGCATCTCTTGGACACGGTCCCAAAGCTCCAGTCGCATCTCTACTTCGGCCCGCGTTAGGTTCTCAACGTCCAATCCATCGCCGCCAATGCCGGGACCCCACTTCACAACCCTATCACCGAGGCGGATTCCACCATAAGAGCCTTCGATGCCGGAGGGCAGCCCGCCTAATCGGTACATTAGACTCATGCCCATACGGTCGCCCTTCCGGGCGGGACTCATAAACAGTGCGCCCGCTCGCGCCGCGATGTCACCGTCACCCGTGGCATCAATGACAACGTCGGCGGCAATGGCCTGCCGGCCTGATTTGGATTCTATGATAACGCCCACCACGTGCGAGCCGTCGAGCATAGGCGCAACAATCCAACTGTGAAGGCGCAGCTTGACGCCTTCCTTTTTGACCAGGTTCAGCGAAGCAATCTTAGCCGCCTCGGGATCAAACCCAATACAATATGGCAAATCGCCGGTTGCCACATCATGTTCGGATTTCGGATACGGGTCGTCCTTGATAATGCCGCCCAACCGTACAAGCTCGGCAATATACTCAGCGGGGATTCCCTTGACAGTCTGGAGCGCTTCGGGCGGCCGCTGGTTCCGAAAACCGTTGTAGCACGTCATCAATCCTGCTGTCCCGTTGCCACCCAGGAAGGGGTATCGCTCGATGAGCAGCGTATCGGCTCCACTTCGGGCAGCCGCAGCAGCAGCAATCACTCCGCTGGGGCCCCCACCCGCCACGACTACTTGATGCCGGGCAACAATGGGTATTTCCAACTGTTCTCGATAAATCTGTAAACCCGCTTCTTCTGCCGCAGCGGCAACTGAACCTGAGGGTGCAACACCAGCAGCTAAGGCGGCGCCAATTGCTGAACCAAGAAATTCACGCCGTCCCATGCTTCGCCAGGCGTTGCGTCGCTCTCTTGGACTTTCTCGCTTCAATAAATCCGACATAATCGTTCTCCCAATATCAAAATTCCAGACATAAGGCTGCAACGATAACCGCCTTTTATGACATTTGCTTTTCCATCGCGAAATGCCATGTAATCTTTTACGCCCACAGACCACTACATCGAAAACCACACTGCCAGCGCAAGCTGCATCAAAAAAACGCTGAACGCAGTAGATGATATCGTAGCCCGCGCCGCTTGATCACGCAACGGTTTTCTTCGGTAGAACCCGTGCACTTGACGTGGAGAACATTATCAATTACAATCAACAACATCGCGTGTACAGTTCTCCAATTTCTTATTGAAAGGATAAGGTGAAACAAATGTATAATAATCTTTCCAAAGCAATAACCTTGAGACAATTTTGTACTATCTTTCTTGGCGTATTGTCTCTTTTTACGGCAGGAGCCTATGCCAAAAGAACGCCCCAGGCTGATTTTGGCCCGCATTTTTGGGATGTGCGTGATTTCGGTGCCGTGGGGGATGGAAAAACGGATGATACAGCATCGTTTCAAAAAGCCTTGAATGCGGCGGAAGAAGCTGGGGGCGGTGTTGTTTATGCTTCCCGCGGCAACTATTTCTTCGCGGGCCATCTGAACATTCCAAAGGCAGTCACGCTGGCGGGACTCTGGCAGTCGGTGCCGGCTCATAACGGTATCCGCGACCGGGGACTTCCCAAGCCCACAGACGATGGCACCACGTTTCTGGTAACAGAAGGCGCCGACAACGAGAAGGGCTCCGCATTTATTACCCTTAACACAAACAGTACCCTCAAGGGCGTTGTGATATATTATCCTGAACAAAATGTTGATGATATACCCAAGCCGTATCCCTGGGCAATCGCCATGCGAGGCAAAAATCCGGCTGTCCTTGCGGTGGAGATGCTCAATCCGTACAACGGCATCGACGCCACGAAAAACGAGCGTCACATGATACGTGACGTACACGGTCAGCCGATCCGGCGAGGCATCATAGTAGATGCCATCTACGATATCGGACGAATTGAAAACGTTCACTTCAATCCGTGGTGGAGTATAAAACCCAAGCTGTTTCAATGGCAGATGGAAAACGGTGAGGCATTTATCTTCGGCAAGTCCGACTGGCAGTACGTTTATAATACCTTCTGTTTCGGCTACAAAATCGGCTATAAGTTTATAGAAAGCAAAGCAGGCGTATGCAATGGCAACTTTCTTGGTATCGGAGCCGATGATTGTTATACGGCTCTCGTAGTGGAGCAATGCGCCCCGTATGGGCTGTTAATTACGAATGGGCAGTTCGTATCTTTTCATGGTCCGGACCCCACGATGATTGAAATCGCAGACAGCAATAGGGGAAGTGTTCGTTTTGTAAACTGCGCATTCTGGGGTCCGTGTAATCAGATAGCGAGAATCGGGGGGACTGGAACCGTGGGTTTTGGAGATTGTACGTTTGTCCAATGGGGCGGCAAGGAGGAAAATCGCCCAGCAATCCAGGCCCAAAGCGGCACTGTTCTAATTCGGGGCTGTGAATTCCGACAGGACCGGCCCCAGATTCAACTTGGGAAAGACATTAGCCGTGCTATAATCGCTGAAAATATATTCACGGGCTCCGAACGAATCATAAATCAATCCAAAGGAAAAATACAAATCGGATTGAATGTCAGTAATTAGCTCATCCAGGTAGCACGGGCTTCCAGCCCGTGAAAACACGGCCAAGATGGCCGTGCCACATCGACAGGTATGCAAAACTCGTGATGGGTCCAGCCTTCGCAGCACGTTAAGGCATCTGCCGCAAGGCATCCTGCGGAGTGTTAGTACCTAAAGTAAAAAATATTTCATAACTTTAGGCACTTTTAACTTTAGCCACCGCGGGCAAACAAAACCGACATACGCCCAGGAATTCCTGTGTTCGGAATGTTCTTTTTCCTGGTATTTGTCAGAAACGTTTGCTATCGTTAAAGCTCCTTCCCCCCTCTCCCGATGTTCCTGAATGTCCCCGTGAATACGATAAGTATGAGAATGGAAAGGCAAAAGTATGAGAATGGAAAGACAACGCAAACACCGGGCTACTTGGCAAGTTGTTCCGGCCACTTTGCTGATATTCGCGACCTTCGTACTTGGCGCGAGTTCAGTTGAGCTGGCCCAAAAGGACCGCTCCAGCCAAGAAACAAACGTAGAACAAGATAAGAAAACACTTCGCCTGACGCTGGAGGAATGTATCGCAATTGCCCTTGAGAATAGTCACAGGCGGCGAGTCTCGCGCTTCGCTGTGGAGATAGCCGAAGCCCAGCATCAACAAGCGCTCTCGTCTTATTGGCCAATCGTGAAGTTAGAGTCCGCGTTTAGCCGAATGGACGAAGATCTCGTGAACGTGACTCCTGCTCGTGCAGTAGAATCTGTGAACGAAGCGTACGTAACACTTGGGCCAGGAGGGCCGGATGTCTCAGGTCCTATCTACACCCGTGTTAGGGCCGACGTTGAGGAGCTGACGGATACTCTGCGGGATAGAGAAAGCATAGATACGTCGCTGAGTTTGATTTACCCTCTACACACTGGGGGTAAGCGCTCGGCAATAGTCTCAAAGGCAGGGTACGGGCTCGAAGCTGCGAAAGAAAATGACAGACGTACCATATTGGAAGTCGTGTATGATGTGAAGAGATTCTATTTTGGCGCGCTGCTTGCCTGCCAAGTGCGCCATATCGCCGAGGAGATGCTCGCTCGACTGGAAGTGACCCGTGACCTCACCGAAGCAATGTACAAGGAGGGGTCAGGGATGGTCAAGAAGACCGACTATCTGCGAACGGAGATAATCTTGAACACGACGCGTGCTATTGTCCCACTCTTGAAGAAGAACGAACAAGTTGCCAAAGCCGCACTTGCCAACACGATGGGTATGGAGTGGGAGGATTGTGTCGAATTGGCAGAGGAGGAGATACGCTTCGCACCCTGCCAGGTTGACCTGAAGCAACTAATCGGCGACTGCTACGTATTCAATCCAGATGTGGCGAGGCTGGAAGCCGGTCTTGGAGCAGCCCAAGCAGGTATAAGGGAAGCCCGAAGTGGAAATCGTCCAACCGTTGCTCTGTTCGGAAGCGTCAACAGAATACATAACTCCTATGACTACGGCATCGTCAACAGCCAGAACGAAAAGTCTTGGGTCGCCGGTCTTTCAGTCCAAATTCCTTTATTCGACGGTTTCCTTACAACACGCAAGGTTGTAGAGGCTCGGGTTCGTCTTCTCAAGCTCCGGGAGGAGGGAGTCTTACTGAGGAAAGGGCTGGCATTGCAAATCAAACAGATATTCCTCCAAATGGAAGCTGCCAAAGAGCAGCACCAAGCGGTCCGGAATGCACTCGCAAGCGCAGAAGAAAACCGAGACCTAATCACCCGTGCTTATCACGAAGGTCTAATGGAAACACGAGAGATGATAGAGTCTCAGATAATCGAGGCCTTTGTCAAGGCCCAGTATCAAAGGACTCTATACGAACATGTGGAAGCTCAGGCCCATTTAGAATTCGTGGTGGGGAAAGGGGTAAGCAGTGCCCTTTGGGATACCTCGGCAGTCCCGCTTTCATCCCACGAGTAGGGGAAAAAGTCTGCAAAAAGCATATATGATGGACTCTTTGAGGTAAAACTATAATGAGACCAACCGAACCGAAATATACTCTGATAGCCATAGTTTCCGCGGCAGTTATGTTCGCAGGTCTGGATGTCTTCAGCCAGAACAACAAGGAAAGCTCGAGGCTACTCCGTTTTGGTTACTCTTTTGAGGATTTAGCTAACGTTGACCCAACAGACGCCCGCATTGCCATTGAAATCTGGCAGAGAAAGCTAAAAGATCTGATTGGTGACAACGATTTGGGACCTGAGAATTACTTCTATGAAAACATGCCATCTCTAATAAACGCTCTGAAGACAGGTAAAATTGACGCTGCAGGGATAACATGTGTGGACTATATCAGATCTCGAGAGGAACTCCCTGTTGTGCCCATCCTGGTGCCAACTCGAGAGGAGGACATCCTTGAAACATACATCTTGCTGGTTCATTATAGCAGCGAACTCACAGACCTGTCGGGATTGAAAAGCAGAAACCTTATCATCGAGAAGGGCGAAAGAGGTAGAATTGCCCTGCTGTGGCTGGACACGCTCCTGCTGAAACGAGGGCTGCCCGAGAGCAGAGATTTTCTCAAGTACGTTAGAAAGGCTGATAAGGTATCCCTGGCCGTCCTTCCGGTCTTCTTCCGGCAAGCCGATGCTTGCATCATAACGCTTGATTCATGGAATACATTGTGCGAGCTGAATCCCCAATTAAAGAAGCTGCTCCGCATACTGGAACAGTCGCCGGGATACCTCGGGGCCGTTACGGTCATAAGGAAAGACTTCCCGCCTCAGAGCAGGGAGAGATTTGTTAAGAACATCCTTGCTATGCAGACCACGCCCGAATGCAAGCAAATCCTGACGCTGTTTCGCTTCAATGGACTCGCAAAGTTTAAGCAATCCCACCTCAAGACGATTGAAGCTCTGGTCAAGGAATACGACGCGATGAAGAGCAAGCCAGACCAAAAAAAGAATGAGGCTGACCAGGACGCGAAATCAAAGAAGGAATCGACTCAAAATGACCAAGGCAGCAGGTAAGGCAGGACCGGAAAAGAAAAGAATTTTTCTGCGAATGACTCTTCTCTCGTGGGCTGTACTTGTTATTGCCCTGGGGGCCTTTATATTAGCCAGCATTCCATATCAGCGAAGAGTGTTTGTTGAGCATCTTGAATCACAAGGCGAAAGTCTGGCATCGTCAGTCTCTCAGGTAATTAACTCAGCTATCGTGATGTCCGACTACAGCGGGATTGTCAATCACTGCTTGGAGGTAATAGAGAGCAACACATCAATCAGATATATTATCGTGACTCGCAAAGACGGCTTTGCCCTTGTCAATACGTACAATGGATGGCGCCAGGAACAGCTTTATGGGGAGGTCTGGCTCCCACAGACCGCTAACCCGATAACGATACCCTTCTACTCGAATCCTCTGATTGATGAGGAAGTATTCCAGTATTCACGTCCGTTGGACCACTCGGGATTGACTTGGGGATGGATACATATAGGCCTCTCTCTTGACAAACTGAAACGGGACCTGAGGGTATTGTATGGGCGGACAGTTGGCCTTAGCCTCGTATGCGCGGCCGTGGGATTTGTGCTATCGTTTGCTTTTGCCAAACGTATGACTCAACCCATCATAGCATTACACAATGCCACTATCCGCGTGCGGAACGGAGACCTCACCACAAGAGCAAAAGTCAAGAATACAGGAGATGAGATAGAAAGCCTTGCTCTGTCCTTTAACGAGATGGCCGAGACGTTGCAGAGATCCCATAGGCAGTTAAGACTAACGAATGAGCAATTACGAGCTGAAGTGGTAGAGCGTAAGCAGGCCGAGACCGAACTTAAGGCAGCCCAGGAGAAATTGATTGATACAGCACGCACAGCGGGCATGGCGGAAGTGGCCGCCGATGTACTGCACAACGTCGGAAATGTTCTCAACAGCATTAACGTATCGGCAACCGTGATAAGAGAGAAAGTTACCAACTCAGAGCTGGCAAACCTGGAAAAAGTGGCTAATATCATCAATGAGCATACTGATGACCTTGGAACGTTCCTTACCGAGCACACACAGGGAAAACATATTCCCGTTTATCTGACTGAGGTCAGTAAATGTCTGCAAAATGAGCAGACTGATATTATCGACAGACTCCGGGTTTTAGTCGAGAACGTCCAGCACATCAAGGATATAGTCAATATGCAGCAGTCATACGCTAAGGTCTCAGGCGTTGAGGTACAAACGTCTCTTAGCAAATT
>JBAQFY010000015.1:0-34148 GCA_049287505.1 Sedimentisphaerales bacterium
GACGGAGCAGCTCGTTGGCGAAGGTGAAATTTCCCTCGCTGAGCCGCTGGGTGCCGGTTTGATAGATGCGGCGATAGCGTTTCGCAGTTTCCACTACGGCCTGGCCTTCCGCAATGGTCATGCACGATGGCTTTTCGGAGTAAACGTCCTTTCCCGCCCGCATCGCCATTATGGAGGCCAGGGCATGCCAGCGGTCGCCGGTAGTGACCAAGAGCGCGTCTATATCCGTGCGCTCGGCCAGGAATTCCGGCGTGTTGTGGTATATGACGCAATCCTTGTTGCCGTACCTGGTGTCCACGATTTGCTTGACGGCCTCGGCACGTTTGGTCTGTGGGTCGCACACTGCGACAAATTGTACGTCCTTCTCAGGCATCATCCATTGCAGGTCGTGCGAGCCGCGGTTGCCGATGCCGATACCTCCCAGCACGATGCGCTCGCTCGGGGGCACCTTTCCATCGCGGCCTAACGCCGAGGCCGGAACGATGTACGGCACCGCCGTTAGGGCCGCCGCTCGCTTTAAAAATGCACGCCTCGTAAGGTTTAAATTTTTCTTTAACATGACAATCTCCTAATTTATTTGGTGAGTTGTGTTCCATAAAACCTTTCATTCAGGGCGATAACCAAACCTGGCCGGCTGGTCCTCAATCCTGAAGGCTTCGAATCACAGCTTATAAGGCTGAAAATTCTATCCTTTTGATGATTGGGCGTCAACTCAATTCAAAAAAAATAATGGTCTTAAATACTGCTGGACAGCAATGAGCATCATAAAGCTTTGACATTTCAAGAGATAGTGTTATTATGGATAGTAATTATGATGACATTCTGTTCGTTGCATTTGGGGTACTAAAATGAGCAAGTTAATTCGCATCGGTGTGATTCTGTGTTTGTTTATGCCCGGCCTCGGGCACGGCTCCACGGAGTATGTCAGGATAGAAAGGCTCTCTGAACGTGTGGTCATTGGCTACCGGCTGGGGACCGGCAGGACGAATATCGTGGCGGTAAAATCGCAGAAAGGCTTGGCCATAATCGATACGGAGATGTCGCCGCGTATTATGGCGCCGATTAAGGAGAGGATTGAAAAGGCGTTCGGGCGTGATGATTGGGCGTATGTCATCAATACACATGCCCATATACATCATGCAGGCGGAAACTGTCTATTCAAAGATGCGGTGGTGATAGGCCACGACAATTTGCCTGATGATATGCAGTGGCTCATCCGGAAGCAAGTGGACGAAACCTGGAAACGTAAGGAGCTCGACAATAATGCCGAGACCATTCGTAACCTGCAGGCTATGTTGCCAAAGGTCGCAGGCAGTCGATTGCAAACAAATAGGATACAAGGCGAAATCAGGTTCTATCGGTTATATACGCAAGACATGGAGGAAGGTTTTGACATAGTAAAGCCGACTGTTACATTTTCCGATAAACACACCCTTGATTTGGGGGACCTTCGGCTGGAGCTAGTCTTTTTTGGCAAGGGGCACAGTCTGTCTGACATTCTGATATATATCCCTCAGGAGGGCTTGCTGGTTACAGGTGCTATCGTTTATCAGCGCGGCCACCTGCCCGGAATAACTGAAAGTGCGGAATTGAAGGACGTGCACCGTTACATCGCGGTGCTGAACGAGTTTCTCAAAGAAGGAGTAAAGCTCGATTATGTGATTGCTTCCCACAGCCCTGTGCTCACACGCAATGATGTTAAACATGTCCGCGATTATTACCAGACGATGCTCGACGGGATTCGCTCAGCTCAGCAGGAAGGCTTGACACTGGAGCAGGCTAAGGAGCGTTTCGCGGTGCATAAGAGGTTTCCCCGCTTCTTTCAGAGGCAATCTGCCGAATGGTCCAAGGCCAAACAGGACCGCAACATTAATGTTCTATGGAATCTCCTGAAAGAGGCCGACCAGCAATCTCAGACACAGAAAGGGAGAAAGTGATGACAAACGAGCTTATTATCATGTATGAGGGGAGCATGTATAATAAAGCTCAAGTGTCGGAATCAGAAAAACTAAGCACATTCGGCTGTTTTTAACAGATACTTCACGTACAAAGTATTTCTCTTACCGCCGGTTTCAAATATACTGGCTTACATCCGCGGGCTTGGTATATCTTCATCATATTTCAGCGCAGCCCAATAATCCATCTCGGCGATTTGTAAGAAGTCATGTAGTCCTTTTGATTAATCAAAAGGACTACGTGCTTTTAAAAAAACGCAGCAAGGTATATGTGTTTAGCCGTTGTTGATTTCTTGATGGCACGACCATTTTGGCCATGTTTTCACGGGCAGCTCGCCGTGCTACACTCGTCGCAGCAGGGAAGCCCGTGCCACGTCAGTCCGCAGGACATCTATTGCCGTTTCCAATAAATAAGTTTAACTATTTGATTCGCCTTCGGCGAAGCTATTTCAATAGATTCCTCCGCTTCGGCACGACAAAGCTGTGCCTTCGGTCGGAATGACAGCAGTTATAGAATGTTACACTCACTTTTTAGAAACGTCAATAGCAGGACATCTAACGGTGGAAACTGCTGATTCAGTCCACAGGATGTCTTGCGCCATTTCTGGCTAAACACATATTATGCGGACTTCACGGGCCTCGCAATGACAAGAAACGCGATTGTTGTACCTGCGAATAAGTATTGCCAGGCAAAAAATCGATTGCCGGAAAATCCGGCCACACTCACTTTTCAGGTGTGCACTTTTGTGGCTTTTACTTTTGTAATGTTTATTCTAAAGCAGGTGCCTCGGCTGTTTTGCCAACGGCCGAAACGTCCTCGCTTGTGTTGAGCAGCGTTCGGAAGATGTCGAATACCGTTACTAAGCCCTGCACTTTGCCCTGTTCGTCCGCCACGGGTAAACTACGCCCGCCGAACCGGCACATATTTTCTATTATTGTCGTCAGCGATGCTTGAGGCCTTATTGTGCGGACAGGCCTGCTCATTATCCATTTGAGTTTGATTTGAAGCGTAGCATCATCCGAAGGCCCATGCCATTTCGCAAATATCGGTCGCAGATAGATGCTGGTTGCTCCTGTTATATCAGACTTCGATACTATACCTTCCAGCTTTCCGTCTTGGCCTATCATTATATAGCCGCTATCATTTTGCTGCATTTTTGTAAGAGCCTGCTGTACACTCTCGTCGGGACCTGCCCAGACTACATCTTTTTGCATAACATCTTTTGCGCATACTGTTGATGGAACACTGATATGTGCTGTTGAGGATTTGCCGGACTCGCCCGGTAGAATAGCCGGTGACTGAGTCATCTTTTGAATAGTTTCGGAAACTCCGCCCTTGGCGGGTTCTTGGCTCTGGTCGGGTGCCGTTGTTTTTTCTTCGGTCTCGGTTTTTTCTTCAGGCTCAGTCTCTGTTTTTTCTTTGGCTTCGTCCTTTTTTTCAGCTTCGGCTTTTGGCTTTTCTGCAGCCTCGACTTTAGCTTCCGTTTTTTCTTCTACTACGTTGGTTTTTTCTTCAGCTTCGGCTTTTGGCGTTTCTGCTGCTTCGGACTTAGGTTTGGCTTCGGGTTCGTTCTCGGCTTTTTCTTCAGCTTCGACCTTGGCTTCCACTTCGGGCTTATCTTTTTTCTCTACCGCTTCGGTCTTGGCTTCGGTTTCCGGTTTAGCTTCAACTTCGGGTTTGGCCTTTTCTTCGGTTTCAGCTTTTGGTTCTTCTGCAGCCTCGACTTTGGCTTCCGTTTTTTCTTCTACTACGTTGGTTTTTTCTTCAGCTTCAGCTTTTGGCGTTTCTGCCGCTTCGGCTTTGGCTTTTTCTTCTGTTTGGGATGTTACCATTTACTATGCCCTGTTATTTTTCTTGCTGAAAACTACTATTTGGCACCCTTCCAGACTTCACAGTCTCTATAGATAATATTTATGTTTTCGATAGATTCTTGAGGGTACTTTAGTTAAAAGTGAGAATTGACCGGGCTTTGCGTTATCAATAGTAGATTCTCAGTGACCTCATACGGACAAACTTCTGGAAAACACACTTGTAAATAATATCGGAACCAGCGAGCTTCTAACCAAGCGCGAAGCACAAATTTTGCATTTGTGGCACATCGGTTGTTAAAAGCTTTTGTTGTTACCTGATGGTACCGGATGTTCGCGTAAAGACGTTAAACTGTAAAAGGCTCTGTCAAACCAAAATAATATCAGGATAAATTGTACTTTGATACGCCGTGAAACAGTACCTTAAAGGGTTGGTGTGATTTTTTTCAAAAACATTGTGTTTTCCTTGACGGTAATATGGGCGATTTAGTATAAGTATATGCAGTATTAGTTGATTTGATGATTGCTTCCGCCATGGGCGGATTTCGCCCGGAGTGAATCCCGCTACCCGCCCATTCAACCCTTCGACTGTGCTCAGGGCAGGCTCTTCGCGGGCACAGGCAGGGGGCGCATCTGGCGACTTCGACTGCGATACGCTTGTTGGAAGCTTATGTGTCCATATTGATTATTGCGGAAAGCAGAGGGATTGCAGTTTGTTCGACAGGCTAACAAATCTTTGACAATCGTGTTATTTTTTCTCAAAAGAGGGCGTATGAAAGTGTAAAATCGCCGGTTTGAAGATTTAAAGTGGCTTTCCTCGCCTCGGCCATTTTTGGGCCGCCAATATCGAAAAAATTCAATGTCATAACCGTTTTTTATAAAACAGTCATCAAGCCTGCATAGTGTGCATCAACGCTTGGCTCGGCGGCACTGATAGAGATGCGATACTTTTGTTTTTGTCCGTTGTAGGCTTATCTGTTAGCAAGATTTCGAGAAAACATCAGCCGGATAATATCATAATTGGGGGTATTTATATCCGCTTCCGCACCTCGTACATCGTTGTCGTTAGAGAGGTTGCCCAAAAAGGGACGTTTGGGCATTTAGTTTTAGGTTTTTGCCGAAAAATTTTATAACTCCCTGTTTTACAGATGGTTACAACGTTTTGGTGGGATTTTAAGAATGAGTATTTTTTAGCGTTTTTTCGCATTTTTTCGTGAAAATTTGGGAAAATGCAAACTTTCTGACCAGGTCTGAAATGGGGTATCTGATGCCCGACTTGACTTTTCGGGATTTTAAGGCTTGACAAATAGCGTTATTTGTGTATTATTAACGTTAAGATGTCTTGTTCTGTAGTTCGCGGACAAAGGATGTGAGAATAAAAAAGTATGAGTTGACGAGTTCCACTTTTTTCAAATTTTTTTCATAAAAAAGTAATATATTTCTTGACGTAACGGCGGCCAATCTGGTATAAATATACTTGATAACGTCTTTATGGGCATAAGGTGAGGACGTGCTGATATTGGACAGCCGAAGTATGGAAACTTTGTAGTTTTTAAAAGAGAGGAGGAGCGATGGGTTATAGTGCGAGGCGCAGAGCTGTAATAGGGGCTTAGTGCTTCGTAGTTGAACACTTCACATTTCAATTAGCAGCTCATTTTGGGCTTTTGAACCCCGCCCGTCGAAGAGGGGACGGGGTGAAAGAAGGATGTAGTGTCAAGTCGCACACAATTTTCCTGGGCAGATATGGTGTAGCGACAGTTAAATTTATTGTCGGTCGCTTTGGCGTGTGGCCAAAGCATAATTCAGAATTATTTTAATTGTTTTGGAGGAGAACTATTATGTTTAGGAAATTGATTTTTTTAATTTCTCTTGTTTTGGTATTGAGCCTGTTTGGTGCGAATGTCGCCTTCGGGGACGTTACCGTTATCGAAATCCCGGTCGCTACTGACATTGATGATGTTGAAGAGAGCGCCGACGGTAGTATGTACATCGACAGCAGTGACCTGGAGTTCATGTACGATAACGACGTAACTAATCCTGATGACTTGCAGGTGGTGGGTATTCGCTTTGTGGATATACAGATTCCGAAGGGCGAGAATATCTTGAGAGCGGTTGTTCGGTTTGATGCCGATGATGTGGATGACCCTGAGCACGTCGGCGAGGCGTATGTTATTATCGAAGGCGAGCTGAGTCCGAATGCCGGTGCGTTTGAAGATGCAGCCAACAATGTCTCGGCGAGGGCCAGAACTTCAGCACAAGTAGCATGGGGCCCGGAACACTGGTCTGAACAACATGCGAAATATGAAACTTCAGACATTACCGGCATCATCCAGGAGATAGTCAACCAGGAGGAATGGGCTGCGGGTAATGCGTTGGTGTTGATATTTAGCCAGGACCCGGACAATGCGTCAACAGGAGTCCTAGAGGCCGAAGCTTTCCCGGACAACGCAACGGAAAATATTGACCGCAGGGCGACGTTGATTGTAGAGTTTGGCGAGCCGGTATTCGTTGCCGTTGATCCTGTCCCTGCTGACGGCGCTGTTGGGGTAGTAGATCCAACGCTGCAGTGGACCTCTGGCTACAAGGCTGTTTCCCACATGATATATCTGAGCACAGACGAGACAATCGACGAATCGGACTTTCTTGCTGAGACCCAGATGGCAATACATTTCGCAGACTTGGCCCCAGGTACAACATACTATTGGCGAGTGGATGAGGTCGAAGCCGAAATGCCCACAGACTGGGACAGTTGGGAGATAGATGTGGTTGGAGCCGTAGTACACGAGGGTACGGTGTGGAGCTTCACGACGATGACTGTTGAGGCTCATAATCCGAGCCCATCTGATGGCGCTACGTCGGTAAGCCTTGATGCAAAGCTTAGCTGGGCGGTCGGCAAGGATGCGATTATGCACGATGTTTACTTCGGCACGGACGAAGCGGCCGTAGCGGCTTCAGACCCGAGTACGTTCAAAGGCAAGCTGATGGATACATCGTTTAATCCCGGTCCGCTGGAGTTAGGTACGACGTACTACTGGAAGGTCGATGAGTTTGCTATTATCGCAACGAATCCGGGTCCGGTCTGGAGCTTCACAACAAAGGTGCCGTCGGCCTCCGATCCGGAGCCCCAAGACGGAGAAGAAGATACCGTGCAGTCACCGGTCCTTTCCTTTAGTCCCAGCGTGAAGGCTGTCGAGCATGACCTATACTTCGGAGATGATCCTGATGCTGTAGCCAGTGCCGATGTCAATACACCGGACATTTATATTGGCAGGCAGGCCGAAACCAGCTATGAGCCTGGGGAACTGGAATGGAACAAGACTTATTACTGGCGTGTTGACGAAGTCAACGAAGCCGAAGCAGGTTCGCCGTGGAAAGGCACGGTCTGGAGCTTCACGACTGCCGACTTCTTAATTATCGATCTTTCTGAGACGGTCCTTGACTATGACAATAGTGCTGAGCCGTACACTTCTGAGGCTTCGTGGGATACGCCGAAGGACTTGACAGTTAATGGAGTTACGGACCTGATGTTCAGGTTCCAAGGCGCACCGGGTCCTGAAGGCAGTGCGAGCTTAGACGAAGCGACCGGGACCTACACAATAACTGGTTCGGGGGCTGACATCTGGGGTTCATCGGATCAGTTCCACTATATGTACAGGAAGCTGTCCGGCGACGGCGAGATTGTCGCACACGTTGTCGATAATGGCACAGGCACAAATGCCTGGGCTAAGGGCGGCGTGATGATTCGTGAGACGCTCGACGCGAACTCCAAACACATGCTAATGGCACTGACAGGTGGCGAAGGCGGCGGCATAGCGTTCCAGGGCCGTCCAGAGACCGGCGGCCGCTCCAACAGCTACCATGGGGATATCACGGCGTCACCACCTTATTGGGTTAAGCTGACACGAGTAGGCAACACGATTACAGCTTACTCTTCTGCCGACGGTGTTGATTGGGTGCTATTCACGGACACATCGCCGGACGGCGCTCAGACGAACCCCATTGACGTCGAAATGGCCGCGGACGTTTACATTGGTCTGTTCGTTACCTCACATCAATCCGGCGAGTTGCGGACATACACGTTCGACAATGTCAGTACTAAAGGTAAGGTGGGTTCTACCGCTGTGAATCAAGACATTGGCATATCCTTCAATTCCGCCGAGTCGATTTACGTGGCTTTGGAAGACGGTGACGGCGCCCTTGGCGTTGTAACCAATCCAGAGTTAGCGGCCACACAGATTGCTCAGTGGTGGACCATGAAGGTTCCGCTTCTTACTTTCAGTGACGCAGGCGTGAATGTTGCAGATGCCAATAATCTGTACATTGGTGTAGGCGATGTAGATAATCCGACGGCCGGCGGTTCCGGCACAATCCGCATCGACGACATCCGGGTCGTCAAGCCGATAAGCATCCTGGAAGCGGCTGATATTACCGCACCAGGTGACAACGTCAGGGGTGTTCCGAACGATGGAGATTGGCCCGGTGCTGAAACACCTCCGTTGGCGGTCGATGATAACGTCAATACGAAGTATCTGCATTTCAAAGGAGACTTCGACCCCGACCCCGGTACAGGTGGCGCTGGTTTCCAGATTACACCATCCGCCGGTCCGACTATCGTTACGGGACTGACTTTCACCACGGCTAATGACGTTCCAGGTCGTGACCCAGTTGCATTTGAAATCTACGGTTCTAATGTGAGCATCGATGGGCCGTATAACTTGATTGCCAGTGGCGATATCGTCGATTTCAACGATGCAACGGAGTGGCCGCGCTTCACAATGAACACAACGCCGATTACGTTTGAGAATGCGACAGTGTACAAGCACTATCAAATTCTATTCACGGCCATTCGCGGTCCGGTAGGCGGTTCTGTGAATAGTATGCAGATCGCCGAAGTTGAGCTGATAGGTGTTACCGAAGACGTGCTGGTTGACATAACCTCGCCAGGTAATACCATCTATGGATATCCGACCGATAGTGATTGGCCCAGTTCGGAATCACCGCGAAGGGCGCTCGATAATGACATCCGGACGAACTATCGGCATTACAAAGGCGAGAAGCAGCCCACCGGTTTCGTGGTAACACCATCGAGTAAGAAAGTTGTTAATAGACTGACTTTCACGACGGCAGCTGACCATCCAGAGCGAGACCCAGTTGCGTTCACACTCTATGGTTCCGATGATCACGTATATACTGGGCCATGGACGTTGATTGCCAGCGGCAAAATTGACGATTTCAACCAGGAGACTGCATGGCCGCGTCTGAAAAAGAATGAAACGCCGGTTGTGTTTAATAATAAAGTAGCGTACAAACACTATAGACTTATGGTCACGGCCGTTCGAGACGCCGCAAGTGCAGATAGTATGCAGTTTGCTGAAGTTGAACTAATTGAGGCTCTCAAGTAATAACTCCGAGCCCAACGAGCTCAATAATGTAGGCTTAGGGTTGATGACGTTTTCGGGTTTGGGGGCACTAACAGTGCCCCCAAACCCTCATTTTTTGGGTATTATTTTGGTATGATAAGGTTTTTCTGTGGTAAACCCCGTTAGAAATCTTCCGTTTTCCTGGTCAGGAATCTTAATTTCTAACGGGGTAAAGCCAGGTTTTTTCTATATCGTATCAAGGAAATATCCGGGCAGAACTTACGCGGGAACAGCCGATAATATTATATAACGAAAGAATCTATATGAGGTCATCGACCCTACATCCCGGGGGGAAGTGTCGGTGGCCTTTTTTGATTGGAGGATTTGGCAATTCCGGCGGCGAGGCCCGTTAGAAATCCTTCCTTTTTGTAGCATTTTGCCCACTGTAGAATTTCTAACGGGGCGAGGGGGCACTTGCGTTTTGCGATTGCCGTGTTCACCCCCATCGTTTTGCTTCGCGCAAACGAAGCAGCGGGGCGGACTCGCAATGACTTGTGTGTATTGCGTAACGCGGAGTTCGAGGGTAAAATGGATTGGGGAACTGAATGGATTGTTAAGGCTCGGATTCAAAGGAATGCTTGAATTCATTACGGACAGAGATATATACGAAAAAGTGATTTGCAGGCGAATAGGAGAAGCCCGCAAGTTTGTCTGGATAGCAACGTCCGACTTGAAGGACCTCTATGTGGAAAAGGCCGACAGGATGGTGCCGTTTCTTGAGATTTTGTCCGACCTGGTCAAGGGACACGTCGAAATAAGACTGCTGCACGCCAAAGAGCCGGGGCCGGCTTTTCGGAAAGATTTCGATAAATACCCGAACCTTATAAAGGGGATGGAACGAATCTTATGCCCGAGAGTTCATCTTAAAGCCGTGATAATCGACGGCGGCTTCGCTTATAGCGGCAGTGCCAATCTTACCGGCGCCGGTATGGGGGCTAAGAGCGAGCGCAAAAGGAATTTTGAGGCCGGCATTATTACCGACGACAAAAAAATAGTCGGCAAAATTATGGAGCAGTTTGATAATATCTGGCGTGGAACTCACTGTAGAGTATGCCAACGAAAGAAATTTTGCGCCGACTACAAAGACATTCTGGTTTGATAAATATTACTCCTTAGTTCATTACGTGACGAACAAGGTAACAAGTGAAAATCAAGCTATGACCAATAAGTCATTTACGTAAGAGGCCAAATAAGAGCATTCTCTTGGATTTTTTTGCTTGGACAATCACTGGCAAGCTCGCCATTTTTAATTGCTTGTTTTATAGCACGATTAAATTCGGAATCGGTATATAAGCTTGGATTAGTAATTGTCGCATGTATTCGGAGCCCGGTCCAGCTTGTTTTCCTGAGTTTTTGGCAAGTTTCAATCACTATCTTTTTGATTTCTTCTGGCCGGATGACTTCTTTATCGGGCTGATTAGGAAATAGAAAGCCTTTAATAAACCCAGCATTTATAAATTCTCTACGAGCCTTGACCATAGCGCGGTTCATAAGATCTACTGCATGGTGAGAGCGCGAGCCAAATACCAGATGGTATTTTGGAAACATAGTTTCATACTTTTCACGAATTGGATAGGTAAGGACATATTTAAACCAACGATGAAGCTCACTTGCGTAACCATCTGCAAGTCTATCGGCGCGAGTTGTCTGTGAAAGAGAATCATCAAAGACGATTTTCTGCCAGTATGTTCCACCAGCAACCTGATTAAAACGAAGAACTTGGGGATGTTCTGTATTTAATTGGCCATGTGTCATTATGCGGCTTTTTGAACCCCAAACTCCCCGCAGAAATCCCCAACTCATAAAGTTTATAAGAGCTTCCACACTTTGGCCCTCGAGTAATTGATCATAGACAGATCGCATGTCGTCAAAAAGTAAGTGACTCGGTTTGATTGGGTCAAGGTAAACGAATACTGAATGGTCTCTTGCTAAATTTGAGATTTCATCAACAAAGTCAATAAAATTTCCTAACCTTGTCTGTATAGGAACAGATGTATTGCTAGTGTTTTTTTCAAGCTTCTCGTAAAGTGTTTTATTAGCTTCAATGAAAAAACCGGTCACTCTAAAGCCAGCTTCATACAACTTTCGAAGTTTTCCTGTTATTATCAGGGGGCTCCCGATTTGATTATCATCAAATCTCCCGGGGCCAGCAAAACAGTCGACAACCAAAATCGGTTTCCCTAATGTTTTTACCTTGTGCAAATAAGGTTCAAGGTAATAGTCAAGAATCAAATCCTTATATTTTGACCAAGGTTTTTTCTCACGGAAAAAGTCAAGTACATTGTCCAACTGTAACTTCCTTCAGATAGTCATCTCTGTCTTTTCGTGGCGTTTGGTTCCACGTACGACCATCCAGTTTTCGGCCATTTTTTTTCTTGTTTATTCCGCCCCATTGTTTGAAGAAGAAGGGAACTTCAACATCAAGACATTGGTCGCGGATATCAATGGCCCATTGGGGTCTCATTGGTCTTGCGTTTGGACCGGATTCACCGCCAACGATAACCCAATCGATGCCTTTAAGGTCAATATTGGGTATTGGACCTAAAAGTGGTTCAAAAGAAATGAATTTTATCGCAGCGGCAGTTTGTCGAAGGTCGTTGATGCGAAACGTGCAATCGACATTCTCGACAGTAACTCCCATCCACACGTTTTCCGGCCAGGTGAGTTTGGAGCTTAGTTTCAGCAGACGGCCGGAACGTTTCGTTAATATCTGAAATCGGTGATGAGATGCCCGGCGCATAACGTCAAAGACCTTCAAGATGAAATCAAAGGAAATATTTTTGTGAAAAAGGTCGCTCATAGAATTGACAAAAATTGTGCGGGGCTGCTTCCAGCGTAAAGGTATGTCAAGGGCGTGGTGATGAAGCGTCACGTGGAAACCATCGGCGTAATTGGGACTGCCTGCCGCCTTTAATCGTAAAGCCATACGTTTTGCATAGCAGTTTTTGCAGCCTGCGCTGATTTTCGTACAGCCGGTAACCGGGTTCCATGTGGATTCAGTCCATTCAATTTTAGAGTTCTGAGCCATTTGGTCTCCACAAAAAAACCATCATGTAAGAAAGATAACATTCAAAAAGGAAAAATCAAGAGATTTGCGGATTTTCAAGCCTTTTAGAGGTTGGAATCAAATGTTTAGGATTGTCACCCGATTGATGAGGGCTTATACTTCTTAGCATGTTGAAGAAGATATTAAGTTTTTATACGAAGTATTTTGCGGTTTGGGTGATTGCGTTTGGGGCGGTGGCGTATTTTGTTCCAAAGCCCTTTGTGGCGCTGAGGGACTATATGAATTGGTTCTTCGCGCTTACGATGTTCGGGATTGGTGCGGTGCTGCAAATCGAAGATTTCAAACGAATCGCACAAAAGCCGGTCATCGTTTTAATCGGCTCGGCTGCACAGTTTAGTATTATGCCGTTGGGGGCGTTTGCGCTGGCGAAGCTGTTTGGATTGGAAGCCGAGATTGCAGTGGGATTGATACTGACCGGCTCGGCACCAGGGGCGATGGCGAGTAATGTGATGAGCTATATAGCGAAAGCCGATACGGCATATTCGGTTTCACTAACAACCGTTTCTACATTATTGTGTCCGTTATTGACGCCGGGTTTGACATTCGTCTTAGCGAGGTCGAGACTGGAAGTTCCTTTCTGGGAAATGATGTTCAGTGTCATCAAAATGGTGATTGTGCCGTTGTTTGTGGGGTTTGGGGTTAGACATTACTTCAAAGAGAAAATTGGGAAGATTTCAGAAATATTTCCGGCGATATCTGTTACGTTTATCATATTTATCTGCTCGCTGGTGATAGCGCTTAATAAGGACCGCCTGGCGCAAGTCACCGGGCTGGTTCTGATGTCGGCGGTGATACTGAATATTTATGGGATGTTGGGCGGATATGGTGTGGGGACGGTTTTTCGGATGGAGGTGAGGCGAAGACGGACTCTGGCGATTGAGATTGGGATGCAGAACGCGGGACTCGGAACGGTTCTGGCGTTGAAGCATTTCGGCGAGAAAGCGGCGATACCGGCAGCGATTTTTGTATTTATCTGTATTATTACAGCGTCCGTAATGGCGGAGCTCTGGCGGAAAAGGACAGACGAACCAGCAGCAGAATAAATACTATATGTTAGTGAAAGGCTATTGCATTCTGCCGATATAAAGGTTATAGTTCGAGCTTAGTTTTGGTATTGGTTAGTTTTAATGGGCAGTCTTGTTTGGCTGCCTTTAAGTTTGTTTGTAATAGAGGATTTTGAGGAGCGTTAAGGTATGGGCTGTAATCTGGCCATTGCAGGGGTAACCGGTGCGGTCGGACAGGAATTTCTGCGAATCATAGAAGAGCGGGATTTTCCGTTTGACTCTTTAAGAGTGCTCGCGAGCAGCCGGTCGGCCAGCAAGAAAATCAAATTCAAAGGCAAAGAATACGTCGTTGAAGAATTGACGAAGAACAGCTTCGGGCGCGTCGATATTGCATTGTTCAGTGCAGGGGCGGCACGAAGTAAAGAATTTGCGCCCGCTGCAGTCGAAGCCGGTACGGTCGTTGTTGATAACTCCTCGGCGTTCAGAATGGACCCGGATGTCCCGCTTGTTATACCTGAAATAAATCCTCAGGCAATCAAAAGACATAAGGGCATAATCGCCAATCCGAACTGCTCAACAATAATCGGTATTGTGCCGGTCTGGCCGCTGCATAAGGCAAATCCTGTTAAACGAATGGTCGTGAGCACATACCAGGCGGCCAGCGGAGCAGGGATGTCGGCGATGCTTGAATTGGAAAATCAATCGCGTGAGATTCTGGATGGGAAAGAGCCGACCTGCAAGGCGTTCCCATATCAAATAGCATTTAACGCGTTCAGCCATGACTCGGCGCTCGGGCCGAACGGATACAATCTGGAAGAGATTAAGATGGTCAACGAGACCAGGAAGATTTTTGACTGCGCCAAGATTGCAATTACCTGTACGTGTATCCGCATCCCGGTGTTCCGGGCGCACTGTGAGAGTATCAATCTTGAATTCACCGAGGCGATTACGCCGGACCAGGTCAGAGACCTTTTGAGCACCGCGCCTGGCGTTTCAGTATTGGACGACCGGGAACATAACCGGTTCCCGATGCCAATTGATGCTTCGGGCAAAGATGATATCTTTGTAGGCCGAATCCGGCAGGATGAGTCTGTACCTGAGAACCGCGGGATTAATATTTGGGTCGCCGGCGACCAGTTGCGAAAAGGCGCAGCTCTGAACGCCGTGCAGATTGCGGAAAAGTTGCTCTAATCGGTAATAATGGCCGTTCGCAATATAAAACTCACCATACAATACGACGGCAGCCGATATCATGGCTGGCAGACACAACCGGGTAAAAGAACCATCCAGGGTGAGCTTGTCGAGGCCGTCTCGAATCTCCTCGGCGTCCGAACTTACGTCCACGGTGCGAGCAGGACCGATGCCGGCGTAAGTGCGCTTGGACAGGTAGCACTTTTTGAGATTGATTCTCCCATCCCCACGGAGAACTTCCCCAAGGCAATCAATGGCCGACTTCCGCGTGACATCGTAGTTACCTCTGCCGAAGAGGTGCCCTGGGGATTTGACCTGATGAGCGGCGTGAAAAGTAAACTCTACCGTTACACGATTTACATCGGCCGACACCGGCCGGTTCTACGTTTGAATCAGTGCTGGCACATACCGAAAAAGCTTGATGTGGATGCGATGAACCAGGCGGCACAACTGCTCGTTGGGAAAAAGGATTTTAAATCATTCGCATCAGCCGCTGATAGGCGTGAAGACTCCGTCCGAACCATTTTTCGCTGCGATGTTACAGCCGAAGATAAATGGATATACGTGGATGTCGAAGGGGACGGCTTTTTGTATAATATGGTCAGAAATATAGTCGGCACTCTGGTTGAGATAGGCAGGGGCAGATGGAAGCCGGAAAAGATTAACGAGATTCTCGAAGCCAAAGACCGAACCGCAGCAGGGCCACTCGCCCAGGCTCAGGGATTATGTCTGATGTGGATTAAATACGACTGAAGCGTATGCAGGAGACGTATTGAAGATTACTCATATCATAACGAGGTTAATACTCGGCGGGGCGCAGGAAAATACGCTTATTACCTGTAAGCTTCTGGCGCAGCGGGGACACGATGTTACGCTCATTACAGGGCCGGCCATAGGGCCTGAAGGTGAGCTTTTTAATCAAACTAAGGGACAGGATTACAAAGTTATTGTTCTCGACAGACTTCGCCGGGCAATCAATCCTTTTAATGATATTATCAGCTACTTCCAAATAAAGAAACTACTACGGCAATTACAGCCGGATATTATACACACTCATTCAGCAAAGGCAGGGATATTAGGGAGATTTGCAGCCCATAGTTGTCATTGCGAGGCCTGCGAAGCAGGCCGCGGCAATCTCAATCGTTATGTTTTGAGATTGCTTCGTCGCGGAGTTTACCCTGAGCGCAGTCGAAGGGCTCCTCGCAATGACAGGGATGAGAGGAATTCTCGCAATGACAGGGAGGGACGACATAGGCCGGCAGTGGTGCACACAATACACGGACTGGCCTTTCATCGGTATCAAAACCAATGGCTGAACAAGTTTTATATTGCTATCGAGAAATCCGCTGCGAAACGAACAGATTTTTTTATCAGCGTTGCAGATGCAATGACCGCACAGGCAACCGCTGTCGGCATCGGCAAACCTGAGCAGTACGTTACCGCTTATTCGGCCATCGAAGAAGACGACTTTTTAGAGCCAATCTCAGAAGGGCGCAAAAGGGATTTTCGCCGAAAGTATGAAATCAACGAAGATTCGATTGTGCTCATCACTATTGCACGATTGTTTATGCTCAAGGGACACGAATATATTATTGAATCGGCTAAACAGCTCTCGAAACGACATGAAAAGTGTGTCTGGCTGTTTGTAGGGGATGGGAACCTCGCAGAGCATTTCAAACAACAGGTTAGAGAATTGGGCTTAGCCGAAAGAATCAAATTCACCGGTCTCTTGCCGCCGGGCGAGATACCGCTTGCCATACAATCATCGGACATTCTTGTCCACTGCTCGCTGCGGGAAGGGCTTGCACGTACTCTGCCCCAGGCAATGCTCTGTGGTAAGCCGACCGTCTCCTTCGATGTGGACGGTGCAAGAGAAGTTGTAAATGAAAACACCGGCCGGCTGATTGAGCCGAAAAACGTCGAGCAATTAACAAAGGCCTGTGCGGAATTGATAGAAAATGAGAATTTAAGAAAGAAAATCGGTGAAAACGGAAGGGAGTTGGTAAAAGAGAAATTCGCGCCGGAAACGATGGTCGATACTATCGAGGCGGTCTATGAAAATCTGCTAAAGTAGGAAATAATTACCTTTATGACGATGGAGAAAAAAATGAATGAGATGATGAGTTTTTGTGGTTTGCTATGTAATGAATGTGGTGCATTCATAGCAACCGAAACCGACGACGACGAAAAGAGAGCGGAAGTAGCGGAGCAGTGGTCCAAAGGATATAACGCGGACATTAAGCCGGAAGATATTGATTGTGATGGCTGCTTATCAGACGGCGAACGTCTTTTCAGTCATTGCAAAGTGTGCGAGATTAGAAAATGTGGAAAGGAAAAGAGTATTGCGAACTGTGCGTATTGCGGTGACTATGCGTGTAAAAAGCTCGACAAGATTTTCCAGATGGTTCCAGATGCCAGAAAAAGATTAGACCAAATAAAAAGCGGACTCTAAATCTGTTTGGATTGGGAGAAAAATAGTATGAAAAGTTACAGAAAAGAGCTCTGGTTCAATACGTCAAATAGACGCCAATACATTAACATTACGCCACAGGTTCAGGAATGTTTGGAAGAAAGCGGCATCAGGGAGGGCTTTTTGCTCTGTAATGCGATGCACATTACGGCCAGTGTCTTTATCAACGATGATGAGGCCGGGCTTCATCATGACTTCGAGGTCTGGCTGGAAGGATTGGCTCCGGAAAAGCCTTATTCGCAGTATCGTCATAACGGCTTCGAGGACAATGCCGATGCTCACCTCAAACGCAGCATAATGGGCAGAGATGTGGTCGTGGCCGTTACCGGCGGCAGGCTCGATTTCGGGCCGTGGGAGCAAATATTCTACGGCGAATTCGACGGCAAAAGAAAAAAAAGGGTCCTTGTAAAAATCATCGGCGAATAGCTCGTGACTCGTCGTTCGTTGCTCGTATCTCGTGTCGCGCAGAGTGAAATGTAGGTCTGTTAGGGGCAATGATGTGTTCAGAAAATTAAAAGGTACGAGGTTGGCTGTGACGTTCTGTTCAGATTTCGTTCGCAAAATTTATTATTTGACAAAGTAATCTTTTTCCGTCATGATAATTATCGGGTTAATTGGGTGTAATTTTTAGTGAATAGAAGCGACTTTCAAGAATTAGCTCAAATAAGATTAGAAGATGCGCAAATCCTATTAGAAAAGGGGCGCTATTCTGGAGCATATTATTTAGCTGGTTACGCGGTTGAATGTGGATTAAAAGCTTGTATTGCGAAAAAAACAAGAAAGTTTGACTTTCCACCCGATCCGACTACAATCCGTGATATCTACGTTCATGACCTTGAGAAACTTATTAAGGCTGCAGAACTTAGACGAACTTTAGATGAGGCTCTCGAAAAGGACAGCGACTTAGAGGTTAACTGGGCTTTAGTAAAAGACTGGAATGAAAAAAGCCGATACGAAAAACATACTAAAATAAAAGCCCAAAATCTCTATGATGCAGTTACAGATAAGAAACATGGAGTTTTGCAATGGATAAACCGTCGCTGGTAGAACCTGATAAGAAAGCCGGTGAAGCCCTACTAAAAAAGCTAGATGGAATTGGCTTTGACGTTAAGGCTGCTTTCTGGCTCTATTTGTCTGAGCCTAATGAATGGCGCTTATTCTTTGCTTCGCCTGTGGTAGATAAAAAAGGACCGAAAGAGGCCTACGAGACAGTGCAATCACATTTGGAAAAGTTAAAAGAGCGTTATGAATTATCCCTACAGAACATATCTTTAATCAGCTCAAATGATAAGTTAGTCAAGCTTTTGAAAGCAGCAATTAAAACAGGTCCGGGAGTATCCAATATTCGGTTTACGGGAAATGTAATTAACAATGTGTTCATCGAAGATGCATACATATACCGCGTTATATAATCCACCGGACGAGCCTTCTCATAATCACCGCACCCAAACCGAGAAGTACATTAAATCTGATTGAATTCCATCTCTTTTAAGCTGTCAATCAAAAACGAACAGAGGAAAATATTGTTTTTTAATCAAATTGCCGATAGGCTATTGGTGTTTTTCGGCATTTATAGAATTGAGATATGGTGACATTGTGAGTTTGCTGTTTTTCTTAGTTCAAGTACTGATTATCTCCTGTTCGGGTGCTATGCAGCCTGGGCCGGTAACTGCTGCAGCGATTGGGATGGGGACACGCTCGCGATACGCCGGTGCGCTTATAGCTATCGGCCACGGTATTGTCGAATTTCCTCTGATGGTGGTGATTATTCTTGGCTTGGGAAAATACTTCAAGCTACAAAAAGTGCAAATTGCAATAGGGTTGGCCGGCGGCGTTTTTCTGATACTGATGGCAATACAAGGCTTGTTAAGCCTGAAAGCGAAAGCGGATAATAAATCCAAGTCTCTTACAGACAAGCCGATTCTGGCAGGCATAATACTATCGGCCGGCAATCCGTATTTTTTAATCTGGTGGGCTACTGTCGGCCTGGCGTTAGCTACCCAGGCTGCTCAATGGGGTATATGGGCCTTCGCTCTTTTTGCCATAACACATTGGTCGGTAGATTTGACCTGGCTGCAAATTCTGTCGTGGGCGAGTTTCAAAGGCTCGGTGCTGCTTGGGCCCCGCGGGATGCGAATAGTGCTGACGATTTGCTCGGCGGCGCTGTTTGTATTCGGCCTGTTTTTTATCTACAATGCCGCAAACATTTTTTTTAAGTGACTTTAGCTATCCTTTGCGGTGTTTAGAATCTGTTTTAGGCTGTATTGAGCCAGCGTGCTTCGCTGGGACTGGGCTATCTGCTGCAGAGGTGCCGGCTGGTCGGTCATAGATTGTGCAAAGCTTGCTGCAGCTACGGCTGCGGTGATATCGGATAATCTTATATTTGCCGGGTCCTTAACGGGCAGGAAGCCCACCTTAGGCTCGGAAGTCTTGGCTATCAGTTTGCTGTTGACAAGATGGCCGAGAATTTTGTCCCCGAACTCGGGGGGAATATCTAACTTGCCGCATATAACTTCGGGCGGGACCGGAGCCTGATTCGCCTCAAAAGCAGCGGCAATCTCTCTGACGATATTGATGGCGGTGAGGTCATTGGCTATGAAACACTCTTCGGTTTTTTTGGCAGCGGAAATCTCGGCGGCGTCAAGACTCCTGAGGTACTGGGTGGTAAATGTCAACTGCAGGCCGAACAGCACTGTGAGCCAGGTAATATAAATCCAGAGCACCGTCATTGGAACCAGGGCCATTACGCCATAAACCGTGCTGTACAGCCTTAATTCCGTTATACAGTATCCGAAGATGCCTTTGGCTGCTATCCAAACCAGGGCCGCTACCGCAGCACCCCAGATGGCGGCCTTTGTCTGAACCTTTGTATTCGGCAAAACAAAGTATAGAAAGAAAAACGCCACAATCGCGACAATATAAGAGACCACCGTTGGGGCAATGTAGGTTAAAAGGGTTTTTTGTAACCGTGCCAATGTAGAATATTGAGCGCTGGCGTACACGCCCAGGCCGAGCAGCAGCGGCCCGAGGGTCAGTATGGTCCAATAGTTGATTATTCGGTTCAGAAAATTCCTGCCCCTCGTAACGTGCCAGATATTGTTGAAGGTTCTTTCTATTGTTGACAGCAGAGATAGAGCCGCCCAGATAACAATTACCACGCTAAATAGTGTAATCGAGCCTTTGTTTACGCCGGCGAAGAATTTACCGACTATTTCATCGAGGTGCTCTGTAAGGGCTATAGTCTGCCGGGTGTCTTCGACGCCGGGGGCAGAACTTTCGAAAGCTGAAAAGTTAGCCTGGTCGTAAACGAAATTTTTCAGCTTTTCTCCAATATCACTATAGGCGGGAAACAACTGGAATATCAGAAGCGCTACGATAGCCAACGGCACAATTCCGAAAATTGTGTGATAGGACAGTGCAGCCGCCTGGCGACCTGCGTTATTTTTCTTCAGCAGTCTGATACAATGAGACCATAGCTTAATCTGAAAGACTGCAAAACGGCCGGCTTTCCCAAGCTGTGTGGTAGGTGTGGATAAAAGCTCCTTGAGCGTTAACATCTCTATGCCCTTTCAATTCCAGATTATATCGGCCATTTCAGGCCAGACCTGTGGTAAAATGGTGAGCTAAATAAAGAATCTTTGCCGGACTGCTGTGATTATCGGCGATTGAACAAGGCCGGTTTGCATTACTTAAATAACTCTTCAAGGCCTTTTCGCAACTGCTCCTCTAATTGTTGCTTTAGTTGGCCTTCAAGCAGTCCTGCAATATCAAGTTTGGGCTTATCGATAGTGCCCTTTAGCGGCACCTTAATTCTTTGACTACCGGTTTCCTGACCGATTCTTGCCGTTCTGCCCTGGGTAGTATAAGGCAAAGTTATCGTCATATCCAGACTCTTATCCAAACCGATAACACCTTTGAAATTAACGGGATTGTCGCCGATATCCATTTGCATATCATCGTATCTGAGAAAACCGTCTCGTAAAATGAACTTTGTCGGACGGATTGTGATGTACGCACCCCGAGCGCTGGTGCCGACCGCTGTAAGAATCTGGCCGAGCAAATCCGAGGCCTGCAAGCGAAGCTGGTCTATCGAAATCGTGCCAACAACTTCAGTCTGATTTTTGGCGGCGGCGCTGAGCGGAATAGTGAGCTGTTCGCAGCTAAAATTAGCAATGCCGCTGACATTGACGGCATCTGCGAAAATTGGATTGAGATACATCAGAAGCTTTTTGGTCGTCTGGTCGTTTATCTTGATGTTCTTCATTAGCTGCATCGGTTTGGCAGTTTTGAATAGTGCAGGTTCTTGCCTGAAATCCGCCTGGCCGGCCAAGTTGAATTGGCCCTCGTTGACTGTTGTTACAAACGGTGGAATATTCAGCAGGCCGTTTTGGATTTGAATATCTATATTTGTGGGGCCAAAATTCAATCCCATATAACCGGCACGTTCAAATCCTAATTTGGTGTTGGTGGTGAGATTGGATAAGAGTTTGTCCGTTTGTCCGCTCGGATATTCACTGACAAAATTTATAGCATCTTTTCTTTTGCCCTCGAGTGTTAGTCCCTCCGGCAAAAACGGCCCGGCAAAAGTGCTTACAGCCGACCAGTCGTATTCACATTCCGCCTGCCCTTTTAATTTGGTTTTACCCGCTTCACTCAGCTGGCTAAATTCGCCCTTGCGAATTTTTATCTGTGGACTTTCCAACTGTAGTTTTTTGATATTAACAGATTTTTGTTTGGGATTTACCTCGGCTTCAAAAGTCAGTGAGACTTCATTCGGCTCAAAGGGCTTTTTGCCGGGGGAAGTGAGCTTGAAAGCTCTAATTTTCGTCGAGTCGGTTGTGATTTTGTAGATGCTTTTATCAGAGCTTACGGAGATTTTTGATTCGGCGATACCGGCAAGCTGCGTTTCTTGCGGCAGAGAGGCGAACAGAACGGCAAATGGCTTGGCTTTTCCAAGGTCAATATTCTTGGCGGATATATCCAGGTGCATAGGTACTTGCTGCTTTTCACCTACCTGTCGCGCCGTGGCAGCGACACGGCGGATTGGAAAAATGGCCTGCTCTATATTGACCTGGCCAAGACTTGACTTTGCCTCCATTGAGCTCAAAGTCAGGACGTTAGACTGCCTGTCCATAGCAAAAGCAAAGTTAATATCTGCCATTGGCTCTTGCGCTGTAACACCATCCGTCGAAGTTATGCTGAGATTTTTGACCTGCGAAGAGCCAACGCCTGTTATCTTATCTTTATTAACAGACAGTGTACCTTGTTCTGAAATCTCACCGGCTATTTTGTATGGACCCAAATCAACAAATTGTCCTAACTCTGATAATAGTTTTGCCAAATCAACATGGCCGTTGTGTTTGAGCTTTTCAAGGGGGCCGCTGGCATTGATTTTTGCAAACGCGGCTGAGACATCGAGCGCATCGAAACTTATCTTTTTATTATCGGCTGAAATCTGAAGTTTGGCGATGAGAGGTTCGGAAAGGGCAAGCTTTTTGTCCTCGATGATGCCGGCCAATTCGGTTAGATTTACCTGGCCGTTCAGCCTGCCGCGATTTGCCCTGATATTTCCGCTCAATTTGCCGGATGTTACCTTCGTTGCCTCTTTGATGCCGAATGTATGCGGCATTTGCGATAATAACTCATCGACATCAAGGTCGAAATCGGCGTTCAGGTTGAAATCCGATTCGGTGGTTAAAAAGTCAGCCCACGATTTAAACGTTGTGGGAACCATTCCATCGGCATTTGCACTGAGAAAGTCACTCTCGAGTTTCAATTTCTCAATATTTATCAGTTGCTGCTGACTTTTAAGTTCTACAGCGACATTCAACAAACTTGTTTTTAGCTGGTCGCCTTTTAGTTCCGGGCTGGTTATATCCAGATTCTTTGCCTTGATTGAGCCGTTTAAATTTTCAAAGTTACCGTCTTTAACCACAGCTTTTACGTCAGCAGAAACAGTACCTTTGGCTTGTACTTCGATTTTAGCCAATTCGAAAATCGGCCCGAGGGATTCGAGGTCCAGGTCGTTGACCTCAACGGTTACATTGCCCGTTGTACCTTTCAGTGTCCAGCCACTTTTGTCCGTGCCCGGTTTAATTTTACCCGCTGCGTGAATCTGCGACTGCTCGGCTTTTTGGTTAACAACGGCCAGATTGATATCGAAATCTGTTTGCCGTCCCGGTGGTCGTAAGTTTAGCCTTGAGTTTATCTGAGAAAGCTCAACAGTGGCGGCTTTCGAATCTGTTACCTTCAAATTGCCGTCGTTAATGGAAACGTCCATAACAAGACCGATATAGCCGGCTTTTACGGGAACCGGCTCGCCCCGCCCGTCTAAGACGGGACGGGGCTCGGTTTTGCCAACAGGTGCTTGTTCGGCCGCAGGCTGACCTTTGAGATTTACGTTTACCTTAGGCTGGTCAATTGTCGTTTCGCCGAAGGACAAATTCCCCATCACAATGGAGCCGTAATGAGGCTTGGTGGTGATTTGCTTTATCTGGGCGGAAATTTGGCCGGCGCTATCATTGAAGCTGAAATCCGCAATGCGGACACCTTTGAGCCAGCCCATAGACAGGTCGGCGAAATCTATTTGGCCGGCGATTGAATCGTTGATTTTAGCCAATATCAACCGGCGGCCTTTCCCGGATGACAGGAATGCCGGTACAAGTAAGAAAACCAGCACAATCAGAACGACTGTCAGCAGCAATACCAGCTTGAGTATTCTTGTGGAGGTTTTTTTCCGCGACCCAGACGTTGATTTCTTTTCGGTCTTAACCATTTTGACCCCCAAAAATAAAGTTGGTGCACAAGAGCATAAGAACTTAGGGCGTTGTGCACTTATGAGGTGTGCACTTTTTAGCACAATTAGTCAAGCATTATCTCGTCCGATTTGTGTTTGATTAGCTCGTCAACCTTATCGGAGTATTGCCTGGTAATATCATCGACTTGCTTCTTGCCTTTTTCGAGGTCATCTTCGGTGATGAGCTTGTCTTTCTGCTGTTTTTCGAGCTGCTTGTTGGCCTCTCTTCGAATGTTGCGAATACCAATCTTTGTCTGCTCGCCGGTTTGTTTGGCCTGCTGGACAAGCTGTTTTCTTCGTTCCCCGCTAAGTGACGGGACATTGAGTCTGATTACTTTTCCGTCCACAATGGGTGCGATGCTGAGGTCGCTGGTTTTGATTGCCTTTTCTATGTCTTTAACCGAAGCAGGGTCGAACGGCTTAATTACAATCGTATCCATCTGTGGCGTTGCCAGCGTTGCCATTTGTTTCAGGGGTGTGGGCATTCCGTAGAAATCGGCTTTTATATTTTCGACCAAGCCGGTAGAGGCCCTACCGCCGCGGACAGTTTTTAGCTCGTCCTGCAGGACTTCGACGGTCTTTTTCATTTTGGACTCGATGTCAGAGACTATTTCTTTAATGGGCATATTCAACCTCATTTCGTACTTCGATTATTGTATTCACTCATTGCGAGGAGCGAAGCAAAGCCTGGGTCTGGGATTGCTTCGCTGCGCTTGCAACAGGCTCCGCAATCTACATTCCCGGTTCGAGATTGCCACGCCCCGCAGCTCCCGTGCTTTCTTGCGGAAGCAAGAACGGGAGCAAAACGGCGGGGCTCGCAATGACAAACTACAAACTATGAACTGATTTTGGTACCAACTTGCCGGCCACAAATGGCCTTCGTTATGTTGCCTTCCTCGAAAATATTCAAAACAATAATCGGAATATTATTGTCCCGGCAGAGAGTTATTGCCGGATGGTCCATTATTCTAAGGTTTTTCTTCAATACCTGGTCGTAAGATAATTTTTCAAAAAGCTGAGCATCCGGGTTCTTCTCAGGGTCATCGCTGTAAACGCCTTCAACCTTTGTTGCCTTTATGAGCAGGTCCGCATCAAGCTCCGAAGCCCTTAAAGCTGCACAGGTGTCGGTAGTAAAGAAAGGATTTCCGGTTCCGCCGGCCAATATCGCGACTCTTCCGCGTTCAAGGTGCCGAAGAGCCCTTCTGCGAATAAAGTGCTCGCACATCGCGGGGACCTCTATTGCGCTGAGGACCCTTGTCGGCTGACCGAGCTTCTCAAGTGTCTCCTGCAGCGCACAAGCGTTAATAATAGTAGCTAACATCCCCATATAATCGGCTGTGTTTCTGGGTATGTGGCTGATCTGTGAGAAACTTTCTCCCCGCAGAAAATTGCCTGCGCCAACCACAACGGCGACCTGCGGGCCGAGTTTGCATATTTCTGCTATCCTTTTGGCGAGCGACTCAAGTGCAGAGCCGTCTATCCCAAATCCGCCGGGCTTGCAAAAGCTCTGGCCCGAAAGTTTCAGCAACACACGATTATATTTGCTCTCTGCCATCTTTTTCTTTCGAAAGTCTTAAAGCAGTTAATTGGTTAATTAGTGAGTGGTTAATTGACTACTCACCACTCACCAGTTTTTTAATTCCAGGGTCGAAGCTCGTATTGAAGCTGGAAGCTTGAAGCTCGAGCATCGAGTTTCCAGAATGAGCATCGATACGAGCATCGACAACATTAAACGAGAAACTCCCAACTTAAAACTATAATTGCTACCCGACCTCAAATCGGACGAATCTTTTAATTTTTGCCTCGCCGCCGGCCTGTCTGGCAGCATCGGCGAGGACCTGGGCAACGGATTTGCTGTCGTCTTTGACGAACGGCTGGTCGAGAAGACAGTTCTCAGCAAAGAATTTCCTCATCTTGCCTTCGACAATTTTATCTATGATATTGGCTGGTTTGTTTTTGACCTGCTCGGCGAAAATGGACTTTTCCCGTTCGATAGTTTCAGGAGCGACATCGTCTTTATCCAGCGCCAGGGGCTTGGTTGCAGTAATGTGCATAGCTATATCGGACGCTGTCTGCTTTAGCACTTCTGCGGCTGCTGTGGCTTCATCGCTGGTCTTAATTTCCACTATTGCACCGACTTTTCCATTAAAATGAATGTATGTACCAATTAAACCGGGGCCAGAGAGATAGAATCTGGCGTAATCCCTGACCGCCATCTTTTCGCCAGTCTTACCAGCAATCTCGGTAGCGACATCTGAGAATTTCCTTCCCTCAGCTACTGTTTCAAGAAGATTATCTATACCCTCTTCGGCTTTGCATGCATCCATATGCTTTCTAATAAAGTTGACAGCCTCAATAAAATCATCACTCTTGGCTACAAAGTCTGTCTCACAACACAGCGTTGCAAGTGATGCCCAGTTACTACCCTCAGCGAGAATGACCAATCCCTCTGCGGTGTCTCGCTCGGCGCGTCTGGCCAAAGTCGCAAGGCCTTTTTTTCTAAGTATATCCGTAGCTTGCTCGATATCGCCGTTGGCTTCCTGAAGAGCCTTTTTACAATCCATCATTCCCTGTCCGGTCATCTTCCTGAGTTTCATTACCATAGCTGCTGGAATATCCGCCATATTAAAAACTCCTATTCTTGTATTGTGCATATTTTATAAACACGAAATACGAAGCACGAAATACGAAACAATTTCAAATGTTCAAAATCCGAAATTCAAAACGGTTCGGACGGTGTTTTGAACATTTGATATTTGAATTTCAGATTTGTTTCGATTTTCAATATTCGGATTTCGAATTTATCTTCTCAGGACTGGTTTGGGTCCCGCTGCTCAGCCCGGCTCTGTTGGAATGCTGAGTCTGCGGTCTTCGCCGAGCTTTGCTCAACGATTGGTACAGTTTCTGGTTCGTTTTTATCGGCGCGGGCCAAAACTGTTCTTTTTGAACGAACGCGCCTGGGCCGTTGAGCCGGTTCCTGATGAACAGCAACCATTGTTTTTCCAATAGCCACCGCATCGGCCAGCTCGTTAAGTATCAATTCAATCGCTCTGATGGAATCGTCATTGGCCGGGATGACCACATCGACTGTGTCGGGGTCCGAATCGGTATCGAGAAGTCCTACTGTTACGATACCCAGCTTCCTGGCCTCCCGCAGGGCAAGATATTCCTTTTTAGCATCGACCACGACCACGGCGCCGGGCAAACGAGACATATTCCGAACTCCCTGGAGATTAGATTTTACCTTTCGCATCTCGCGTTTGAGTCTCGATGCCTGCTTTTTGCTCTCACTGTCAAGCGTACCATCTTCGGCCATAGATTCCAACTGCTCCAGCCTCTGCAATCGTGAGCGTATCGTTCTGAAGTTTGTCAGCATTCCACCAAGCCATCGCTGTGAAACATAGTGCATTCCGCACCTCTCGGCGATAGCCTCAACCGCTTTTTGGGCCTGACGCTTTGTGCCCACGAAAACAGCGTCCTTGCCTGTAGAGACCACCTCGGCAAGGAGCTTTTTGGCAATCAGTAATCCCTTTAAGGTTTTTTTTACATCAATAATATGAATATTGCCGCGCTTTGCGAAGATAAATGGGGCCATTTTTGGGTTCCATCGGCTCACGCCGTGCCCAAAATGCACTCCTGCGTTAATCAGTTTCCGGGTCAGCTCTTTAGCCACAAAAAAACCTCCAAACAATTTACAAAATCAGGTCTCATTTGCTACATACTAACGGTTAAACAAAGAAAACTAATGTAAATCCTACAGTATGTCAAGAATTTATGCTAAGAATTTTTACTGGGTGTGGGCGGAATTTACCGGTCAGCCACAGGCGGATGACACTGTCATATTATCAGATAATAAAACAACTTATTTCGTTTGTATAGTTGTAGTGCCGGTTGTTTAGAGGTATTGATTGCCGCTTTGGGGTCTGTTGAAAAAGTTCCAAAGGAACGTTTTGAGATTGCCGCGCGATTCTTCGTATCGCTCGCAATGACCTGAAAACGCACTTTTTGTCATTGCGAGGAGCCCTTCGGCTGTGCTCAGGGTAAACTCCGCGACGAAGCAATCTCGACTTTTTCAACAAGCCCTTTGGCGGGAATGACAGCACAAGAAAAAGCTTTATTCGCTGAAAAATGCAGACGAAAACCCTCCATCCACACCTGTAATCAAGACCCGTGCTCGTGAGAATTTTGAGATAGTTTCTTAATACCAGACGGTAATTATAATATTAGGCTCGGTCTTTTTGGACTGGATCTCGCCTGTAACGATGTTTGTTCGCTTTATCTTAACATTCGGGTTTTCTTCCAGCCATTTGGTGATTTGCTCATCAAGAAAATTCATAGCGCCCGGGTGCAGTTTTGTAAAGAAGGTTTTTACGCCCGTGATTCGTTCGGTGGAAGCTACTTTTACGCCCGGCCTTGTCGCGAAGGGCTTTGGCACGTCAATCTTTGGTATCTCCACTGGGCTGCTGCCGCCTAAATCCAGGGGCGAATGTGAAACACCCGTTCCACCTGCATCGGAATCATCAAAAGGAATCGAGTTATTGATGTCTTTGCCGGGCGGGATGGGTTTGTTGAGATTTTGGCCGCCAAGATTAATGTTGTCGAAATTATCCATAGATTCTCCCTTTCCTTAAAAAATAAATTCAGATAATTGCATCCGGATATGATACGAGTAACCGCCGGATAAAAAAAAACGGCATGATGATGTAGCCGAATATCTCATTTGTTTTATCTTTTTAGGTCTTCTTTAGCTTCCTGGGCTGTTCACTGCTGTTCCTCTTCGAGAGATTTGTCTTTAAAAATGTCATCAATAGTGTCTTGCAATGTTCTGGGAGCAGCCTTTTCGTGTTTTTTTCTGACTTCTTCCATTACTTCTTTTTTTGGTCTGCCGCTGGTGGAATAGGTCGGAGTTAGTATGAACACAGTCTCGACTGCTCGCTGCTCGGTATCTTCGCCGGAAAAGAGAAAGCCGAGCAGAGGTATATCTTTTAGTAAAGGAACGCCGCGGACAACACCAAACTCTTCGGTCTTTCTCATTCCGCCGATTATAAGGCTTTGACCCGGACGAACTCGGTTTTCTTTGTTATCGATTTCCTTTTTGGTAATAATTGGTACCTGCTTTACACCTTCAGGAGTATTTTTTGCACCGAGCAGGATGCTGGTTTCAAGGCCGATGTAGCCGTCCGCAAAGACGTGGGGAGTGATTTCAAGTGAGTCAATTACATCTACGTATTCTGTTTCAGTTTGGGGAAGGTAATCTCCCTGAGTAGGTATCCACTTTGTTATTTTTTGCAGTGGTACATGCTGAGTTAACTTAACTATCGCTGTTTTGCCGTTGACAGTCTCGAGTACCGGGTTCATCAGGATTTTCAAATAACCCCTTGACTCAAGCAGGTCTATCAAAGCGGTGTACTTATCAGCTTTCGAATATCCTATCTTAAGTCCCATTCTGGCGCGAATAAGCTCCCTCAATGAAGCTCCTGGAAATGCGGCCAGCGTTTCTCCTTCTTCGCTTATTAGTTCAGTAACGCCTGACCCGAAAGGCAGAGCTTTAGGCCCGGCCCAAATATCTTCGCCAAACAGCTCTTCAATTAATATAGTAGTTTCCCGGTCGAATGTCTTATCTGCGTAAATATCGGATATGAGACAATCTACCTTGACCTGAATCGGAGGGACATCCACTGCTTCCAGAAGCTCAAGCACAGCCTCTACATCCTTACGAGCCGGGCATCTTACTATCAACTGGTTGGTGGCAGGATTGCTGCTGACGGTATAGTCGGTGACGGTAGTTACTTTAGGGTCTGGTTCTGCGGTGAAAAGCTTGGTTGCAAATTGCTCGTGGACGATTTTTTTAAGCTCATCGGAGGTATGGTGTTTGCAAAAGTAGAATAGTTTAAACTCTGGTGTGCCGCCGACTATTTGCTCGACGATTTTGGGGGGTGTCTCGTAGATTTCGGGTATAGGGATATTAGGTTCGGAAGCGGTAACATCTATCTGTAGGTCGCTTAAAGTCTTCTGGGCGTTCTGTTCGACATCTGTTTGGGCAGAAAGGCTGCTATACCCTCCGACCAAAAGCATAACCACTATAGCCACACTCAAGGTCAGCCATCGGCTGCGGTAAACTTTTTGGCTGACGTCGGTCATAATTTACACCCGCCATCGTAATCCCAGGCTCAATATAAGGTTTTCTTTATACTCATATCCCTACTGACCCAGGTATAGACGGCATTATTTTTAATAATATAGCATTATTCTTTTATCGTCAAGCTTATTCTAAAGAATTAGTAAAAATAATTTCTTATTCTTTGAGCTTGCACAAATCGAAAATATTAGACTGAACCGCATTTTCTTGATATTTTGGGTCGGTTATGGGCAGAAAGAAACAGAAAGTCACTATTGGTTTTATAGCGTTAGGCTGTCCGAAAAACATTGTTGACAGCGAAAGAATGTTGGCGGAAATCGCTGAGGCGGGTTTCGTGATAAACGCTGAGTCTGATACTGCCGACGTCGTTGTTATCAATACCTGCGGCTTTATCGCCCCGGCCAAAGCCGAATCGCTCGAAGCAATAAGGCGTGCTGTGGACCGAAAGCTCAGTGGCCCCGTAAAAAAAGTGATTGTTGCAGGCTGTCTGCCGGAAAGAGAAGGTCGGCAGCTTTTTGACCAGGTCGATGGTATTGATGCCGTTGTCGGTCTTGGCCAGCGAGATAATATCGCCGATATAATCGAGAAAACTCTTTCTCGCGGGCAGCCCGCCGCTTATCTCGACCGCTCACCGAAGATAATCCATGACGACAGAGCCAGGTTACTTATTACGCCGGGACACTGGGCATACCTTCGAATTAGTGAGGGCTGTAATCACCGATGTTCCTTCTGCACGATACCGGCAATCAGAGGCCGATTCCGCAGTAAACCTCGGGAGCTTGTCCTGGCCGAGGCGGCTGAGCTGGTTTCGGCGGGCACGGTCGAATTGAATATAATCGCACAGGACAGTACATACTATGGTCGAGATTTAAAAATCAAAAACGGTCTGGCCAGCCTTATAGGGCAGCTCGAAAAGATTGCCGGTCTGTTGTGGATTCGATTGATGTATCTATACCCGGAGGGAATTGACGATAAACTCATTGAAACCATCGCAGAGAGCGAAAAAATCGTTCGCTACCTCGATATTCCAATTCAGCATATAAACAGTAAAATCCTCAAGGCCATGCGTCGGCCTGACACGGCAGACAAGCTCCAGCGATTGATTGAGAACCTGCGGTATGCTATGCCGGACATCGTGCTGCGGACAACACTGATAGTCGGCTTTCCAGGCGAGAGCGACCGGCAGTTCGCCGAGCTTCTGGACTTTGTCAAATGGGCCCAATTCGATGCGCTGGGTTGCTTTCAGTTCTATGCCGAATCCGGGACCGCCGCAGCCCAAATGCCCGGCCAAGTCCCTGAGGAGATAAAACAGCAGCGCCTCGATGAGCTGATGCTTACCCAGCAGAAAATCGCCTTTGCCAAAAACAACAATAGAATCGGCAGCAAACTAACCTGTCTGGTTGATTCGGTTGATAGTAACGAACTCGGCCGGGGACGGTTTTACGGACAGGCACCCGATATCGACAGCATCTGTATCATAAAGAATTGCTCGGCGAAGCCCGGTGAGTTTATCAATACGAAAGTCGTTGGCACAAAAGACTACGATTTGCTCGTTGAGCAGTATGTGTTTAGCCAGGGAAAAACCATCCCCAAAGCCTTCGGCTTTGAGGATGCCACTCAATAAAATTATTAAAGAATGTGTGGTAGCCTCGTTGTCATTTCGAGCGCAGCCGAGAGTCCAAGCTTGGGGATGTCCATTTAAGCCACACTTGGCTAAACACGTACGTTGAGCAAATTTAGCGTTGAATTATATCGTCAACTCCGTTAGAAATTTTCTCTTTTTGGTCAATATTATTACTTGAGATGGAATTTCTAAAGGAGTAAACTTTTGGTTATGCTAAGGCTTATCCCGAATATTTTAACTTTTGGCCGGCTTGTTTTAACCATCGTCTTTCTGGTTATGATTCTCTATTCGCCTCATGTCGCTGACAAGGCGGTGTTTCTGGATGTTGCATTTGTTCTGTTCATAGTTGCCGGCCTGACTGATATCGTTGATGGTATAGCGGCTCGCAGGTTCAACGTTACCAGCAAATTCGGCCGAATGGTTGACCCGCTGGCAGACAAAGTTCTGGTCTGCGGCACTTTTATTTGCTTTGCACTCATTGGTGAGCCGAAGCTTTTTGGTTTCGGCACAGGAACACTGGCGGTTATTCAGTGGTCGGTGGCGGGTATTTTAATTGCAAGAGAAGCTTACGTAACGGTATTGCGCCACATTGCAGAAGCCCGCGGCGTCAACTTTGCCGCGACCATATCCGGCAAGGTCAAGATGTTCCTGCAATCCTTTACTATCGGCACAGTGATTATAAAAATGGCGCACGTCCAGACGGCCACGTGGGGCTATTGGTTCACTACCGTTACATTTGTGATTATGCTGACGGCTACAGTCATCTCAGGCCTGAGAGCAACTCAGCGAGATTCCTGGAAGAAAATAGCAGCGCAGGAAAATAATTGATTCTTGACCGGCTATATGCTGAGTGTCATCAAATTTACGAGTCCCGCCCATCGCAGATGGGACGGGACGAGGAGCGAAATATGAAACGTCAATTGAGCTATATTATGAATCCCGCCCGTCGAAGATGGGACGGGATGAAGCTGCTGGTTTTCTGTGGCGCATTTTGTGTGGTGGCGAGTGTAGTCTCAGCGGCAGCGGGACCTGGAGCCCAGGCGGGCCGGATTCGGGAGGAATTTATGCCGCCTGCCGGCGAAGGAAAAACCTGGAAGTTGGCCTGGAGTGATGAGTTCAACGGCACGAAGATTGATATGTCCAAATGGGAAATCCTCGGCGATTGGAAACGGCGAGATGATTACTGGGTTAAAGAGGATTCCTACCTGGACGGCAAAGGCAATTTGCTAATCCGTATAAAAAGGGACGGCGACCGTTATACAAGCGGGGCAATGCGAACCAGGAACAGATTTGAGCATAAGTTCGGCTATTGGGTCTGTCGATGTAAATTTCCAGAACAGGTGGGGCACTGGCCTGCTTTTTGGCTTCATATAGGCAGCGTGACTAAGGTAGGAAACGAAGGCAGAGACGGCACAGAAATAGATATTATGGAGAAGCCCTGGTTGGAAGACAAAATAACGCAGAACCTGCACTGGGACGGCTATGGCACAGCCCACAAAAACGCAGGAGGCAAAATCAGCAAGATACCGGGTATCAGCGAAGGTTTTCATACCTTCGGCCTGCACTGGAAACCTGACGAATACGTATTTTATGTGGATGGCAAAGAAACCTGGCGCACTAATGCAGGAGGCGTCTCACAAGTGCCCCAGTATATGAAACTTACCGAGGAAATTGGAAAGTGGGGCGGTGATATAACAAAGGCTAAGCTTCCTGACTACTTTGTGGTTGATTACGTGCGTGTGTATGACGAGGTCGAGCAAAGCGAGACAGCAGGACAGAAAGAGCTGATTCGAAAGGCAGCCAATGTCAGACCTTCAGCACGGCAGCTTGCCTGGCAGCAGGGCGAGTTCATCTGCTTTATCCACTTTGGTGTAAACACATTCACCGCTCGTGAGTGGGGCACCGGCAAGGAGGACCCGAAAATCTTCAATCTTGAAAAGCTGGATACCGACCAGTGGTGCCGAATGATGAAGGCGGCAGGGATGACCCAGGCGATTCTGACGGTCAAGCACCACGATGGGTTCTGCCTGTGGCAGACGCGATATACTACGCACTCGGTAAGCTCAAGCCGGTGGCGTGACGGCAAGGGGGACGTGCTGCGTGAGCTGGTCGATTCATGCAGGAAGTATGGGCTGAAAGTCGGCGTGTATTTGTCCCCTGCGGATTTGTACCAGATAGAAAGCTCGGATGGTCTGTACGGCAACCTGAGCGAATACTCTGAGCGGGTGATACCGCGGCCTGTACCTGGCCGCCCCTTCCGAGACAAGCGAACCTTCAAATATGTTGTGGACGATTATAATGAGTATTTCCTGAACCAGTTGTTCGAGCTGCTGACCGAGTACGGCCCAATCCACGAGGTCTGGTTTGACGGCGCACACCCCAAACGTAAGGGCGGACAGAAATACACCTATGCGCAGTGGTATGAGATGATTCGCGAGCTGGCGCCGGAAGCGGTGATATTTGGCAAAGGCCCTGACGTGCGGTGGTGCGGCAATGAGGCCGGGGAAACAAGAGCGGCTGAGTGGAGCGTTATCCCCATAAGTGCACCGGTGGAGAAATTTGATTGGCCGGATATGACGGAGCAGGACCTGGCGAGCCTGGACAAACTTCGGGAGAGCCTCAGCCGCGGCGGATACCTGCACTGGTATCCGGCTGAGACCGACACATCAATCC
>JBAQFY010000016.1:0-24527 GCA_049287505.1 Sedimentisphaerales bacterium
ATACCAATTACAGTTAAAAATTGCCGAAAGAACTGAACATAATACTAATTGAAAGGCCCCGGATTCCTGCTTGCGCAGGAATGACAAGAACAGGCAATCGGCAATCAATAAATAGAATTGGTATTATTTTTTTTGTTCACTGTTTGTTTTTATCTGCTCAATTGTCAACGCAGGCAGAGGCAGTCCAAGCAAGAAGTAAAATAGTCCGACCACGGGCAAAATGATAATCTGAAAGCCTCCGAGAAGCAAAAATCCTATAAGTATCAGCATTCCAAATCGGGCAAATTTATTGTATGCGTTAATAGCATTCGGAGATTTAAGCCTGGCATAAACCATCCTTGAGCCATCCAGAGGCGGTACGGGGATGAGGTTAAATACGGCTAAGATAATATTAAACAATATAGCCAGCAGCACAAAATTACCAAGGAGCGGTGCCGCCCGAAGGCTGAATATGCGGAAAAGCACCGCCAAGATAAGGGCCAACAATATATTTGCAAGAGGGCCTGCAGCCGCAACCGCGAAGATTTGCCTTTTAGTCAGGATTGAAAAGTTGACGGGTACGGGTTTTGCCCAGCCGAAATGAATCAGAAGCGGTAGAATTATTGTGCCAAAGAGACTAATATGCGCTAAAGGATTTAGGGTCAACCGTCCCATTCTTTTGGCTGTGTCATCACCGTATCTGTATGCCATCCAGGCATGGGCATATTCATGAATAGTTAAAGACACAAGAAAAATCGGAAGCACAAATAAAAATGTCGAAGCTCTGCTACTTAACATTGTATCTGTTCACTACAAAAAAATAATAATCGTTCTCATAAGCAAGACTGCATGTCGTCTGCAACAATGGGATTAATCTGTCCCTTGTTCGCAAACAACTTCAGCTCAAGCTTCAATAATATTAAGATTATTTTGTTTTCTTTCAAGTGTTGTTTTATTACCAAAAGGACGTAAAATTGACGAACATAGTGGAATCGGTGTTAAATTGGTTATAGGAGGTTACTATGTGTGATTGTTGTATGAACAGGAGAGAGTTTGTAGGATTAACTACGGCAAGTATTGCCGGTGGAGTTCTCGGTTTTAGCACTGCGGCTTTTGCCAACAGGAAAATAGAAGAATGGAATCCCAATAAGCCGCTTTTAGTTACAGGGAAAAAATTAAAAGTCCAGCCGATTCTTATGTATCGAACCCCCGAACGAAGGGAACAAACCTCCTGGAAATCGTGGGGAGGTGTACAAACCGAGCAGGCTGCATCAGAAGAGACCAAGAGAATATCAAAAGAGCTAAACTCGATATCCGCCGGGGCTGATTTCCCTCTCGAAATACTGCCTGTTGTTAAAGTTAAATTCAACGAAGAGGCATCACAGGTCCACAAGAACGATTATGATGTAATCATTGTCTATCCGGCCACGGGTTCGGGCGACATGCTCAGGGCGTGCTTTGCAAAGGAAAAAGACAAAGACACCATAATATTTGTCAGACATCGTTCCGGCCCGATTTATTACTGGTATGAGGCGCTCAGCGTCAGATATCTAAAAACGGATGAAAACGAATCGAAACAAAACAGCTATCTAAATCATGGAGGCGTGTATATTTATGATGTTGTAGTTGATGATTATCAGGAGCTTCTCTGGAGGCTGCGGGCACTTTATGGGCTAAAGAATTTTATCGGGACGCGAATAGTCGCACTTGGCGGTCCCTGGGGCAAATATTCGCCGGAGGCCCCCGACGTTGCTCGCGAAAAATACAAAATCGAAATCATAGAAGTCAGTTACGAAGATTTGTCCCCGCGCATTAGAAGCGCCAAGGCAAACAGCAATCTCGTTTCAAAAGCAGAACAGTGGACTGAAAAATACCTTTCGCTGCCCCATACAACACTTATGACAGATAAGAAGTTTGTGGTCAATACCTTTCTGCTATATAGTGTTTTCAGAGATTTATTGCACGAATATAATGCGCCGGCATTCACAATCAGGGCCTGCATGGCCACTATCATGCCAATGGCCGAGACAACCGCCTGTTTGACCTTAAGCTTGCTCAATGATGAGGGAATGCTCGCCTTCTGTGAATCAGATTTTGTCGTGATACCATCCGGGATTTTACTGCACTATATTTCAGGCAAACCCGTGTTCCTGCATAATTCGACATTTCCACATAATGCAATAGCTACCTGCGCACATTGTACCGCTCCTCGCCGGATGGACGGGACACATTATGAGCCGGTAAAAATCATGACGCATTATGAATCCGAGTATGGTGCCGCACCAAAGGTGGAAATACCCAAAGGACGGGAGGTTACTTTTATTGACCCCGAATACAGTACCGGCCGGTGGGTCGGATTTAAGGGAATTGTTAAAAGTAACCCATTTTACGAAATATGCCGTTCTCAGCAGGATGTCGAAATTCAAGGAGATTGGAGGAAACTGCTCAAGGAAGCTCGGGATTCTCACTGGATGATGGCTTATGGTGATTATCTCAAAGAGGTCGGATACGCAGCGCGAAAAATCGGGATTAATTGGGTAGATATTTCAGACTTCGGCAAGCTCGGCAAGCTCGGCTAAGCTTGCCGAGCCGAAACATAGTAAACGTGAAATTCTTTGAGATTCATAATTGGCAATATCTGTATAAAATAAAGCAGGTTCATTATCTTCAACGCCGGTACTAATCATAGCAGTCCATTGAAATCAAAAACACTCAAAAGATGTTTGGCGGCGATTATTATCTTCGTTACTATATGTGCTTTGACCGCTTACTTTGCACCGGCCGGCGAACAGGATTTGCCGACAGGCATAAGGTGGTATAGCACCGTACCCCCTGTACTGGCGATATCGCTGGCTTTTTTGACACGCCATGTCCTGCTGAGTCTGGGAATCGCCATTGTGGCAGGCGGTCTGCTGACTCAGGTTGCACAGGCTCCGCTGAGTGTAACCGCCTGGTTAGAGGGATTCAAAACCGTGGGGGGCTATGTGGCCGATACTATCACAGACAAAACGAACCTTCAGATACTCGCGTTTATCCCGCCTATCTTTGTGATGATAGAGATACTCGTTGCCTCGGGAGGTTTCAAAGGGATTATTACCTGGCTGCTGAGGTGGGTAAAGGGCAGAAAATCCGCTCAGGCCGCTACCGCTCTTATGGGAATACTCTGCTTCATCGACGACTACACTAACGCCATAATCGTGGGCTCGATGATGCAGCCAATCACCGACCGGTTTCGTGTCAGCAGGGAAAAACTTGCTTTTATAGTCGATGCCACAAGCGCACCAGTGGCAGGACTTGCAGTCATCAGCACCTGGATAGTCTATGAAGTGGGCCTTCTTGGTCAAATCTCAGACAAGCTCGGCATTGATAAGAGCGGATATTCAATGTTCTTTGACGCCCTGAGCTTTCGCTTCTACTGTTTGCTGATGATTGCTTTTGTCTTTTTGCATATCATTATGGGCCGGGACTTCGGCCCGATGAAAACCGCTGAAGACTTGTGCGAGACAAATGCCCCCGGAGAAAACAGCCAGGCCGGCCCACCTAAGAACACCGGTGATTCGAATCCATCGCTCGCGGCGCATCAATCCGGGCGGGCAATCAATGCCCTCGTGCCGATGGCCGGGCTAATATTGTTTCATATCACCGGTCTTTGGGTCGATGGCGGCGGACCGGCTATGCTCAGAGAAGGCGGTTCGCTCCTCAGTTGGGTTTACTGGCGCGACGTTATCAGTGCCGCTGAGAACACTCACCTGATTCTCGACTATGCGGCGCTATTCGGCCTGGCATTGGCCTTGCTATTCTCGCAGCTCTTCGGGTCGCTGCGTATGCCTGTCATAATTAATTGTTTCAAGCGGGGACTCAGGCGGGCTATGATTCCCTTTGTGATATTGATTCTCGCCTGGTCGCTTAAGAGCTGCTGTGACAGTTTGAAGACCGGAGAGTTTCTAACAACAATACTGGCCGACAGAGTCTCACCTCACTGGTTTCCGCCGGCAGTTTTCCTCGTAGCCTCCGTGACCTCATTTGCCACGGGCACAAGCTACGGAACGATGGCCATTTTCATCCCCACTGCCATTCCGGTTGCCTTCGCGCTCGACGGACAAGCCTATGGTCTTACCACTATGATGAGCGTGGGCGCTGTGCTGGACGGTGCGATCTTTGGTGACCACTGCTCGCCCATCTCCGACACGACAATTATGAGCTCCATTTCCAGCTCCTGCGACCTCATAGAGCACGTTCGCACGCAATTGCCCTACAGTCTGCTTGTCGCCGGGCTCGCCTTGTTCTTTGCTTACCTTCCCAGTGCTTTCAGCCTTGCACCGGGATGGAGCTTTGCCCTGGCGATATTAATCATGGCGTGCCTTCTTGTCATTTTGTCTCAAAGCAAACAAGCACATTCGCGCTAAGTACAGTGCAGGAAAATTTCCACAACACCCGCCGCGATTTTGCTCTGCCCTTTACATGAACTTTTCTCAAAATCAAGTTTACCGTGCCTGATGAGTTTTCCTGGTCCGCAGTTCACAGGTTCAAATGTCGGCTGCGGCTCACAAGGCCCTTGCAGGAGCCGCACCGGGAGTATGAAGTTAGGCGCTGTAAACGGCAACCGGGACGAAATAGCCATATCTGTAGAGAAAAATACCGAACTTTTATCTGTTGAGAGCGTAAAGACTTACGAAGACAGGCAAAATTGTGATTTCGGCTTTAAAGGCGAAACTATCTATTTTCGGTTAAAGTGCGATTGTGCAGTTGCCGATAATAAAATAAGTTTAAAAAGATTTTTTCTCCCCTCCGGAAAACATCGGGTGGCAAAATGTTGCTCGATGTTTTCTTTTTTACAGGTTTTTACCGCAGCATTTTTTGTATTTTTTTCCGCTGCCGCAGGGACAGGGCGCGTTACGGCCGACCTTGGGTTGTTCGAGTCTTATTTGTTTTACTCTCGGCTCGCCCTGGGGTGCCTGGGCGGCGGCCCGCTGCCGCTCAGCCATTGCAAACTGGCCGACCTCATCGTGGGTCATTCGACTTACATTCCAGACACTCCTTGCCCTGGCACCGGCTTCCAGATGCACCTTGAAGATAATATCCGTAACGTGGTCCTCAATGGTATCGAGCATCTCCTCGAACATTCGTGAACCTTCACGTTTGTATTCGGTCTTGGGGTCCTTCTCCGCCCAGGAACGCATCCAAATGCTGTCCTTGAGATGGTCCATCGAATAGAGATGGTCCTTCCAGGTACTGTCGTAAACCTGGACCAAAACATACTTTTCGAGGTTGCTAAGCTCGGCTCGCAAAAATTCTCTTGCAGTTTCATACAAGCTATCTCTGAGTTCCGGCCCGTCTCCGGCCAGGTCCTCCTCGGTTAAAGAGGCCTGGAATCTTTCGTTAGCCCAGCTCACCAGCTCGGTGGTGCTTAAGCTGGTAATTTTATCGCCCAGCTCCTGGTCTAATTTTCCATTGTTGAAGCTTTCGCTTAATTCGAGCAGTTGTTTATGCAGATGGCGAGGTTTGGTGTTTTGTATTCGTTCAACAGAAAGGTTAGCGTTATATTTTTTGTTGGCCCAGTCGGTGAGCGCCTCAAACGCATACACATTAGGACCCTGTGGGCCATAGACCATATTCATCGCAAATTCAACGGGATACTCAATCTCCCTTTGCTTGTATTTGGCTGCGGTTTTTTCCTCGAGGTGCCGACGGATTTGTGAGGCGTTGAGGTCTGCTAATTCCGCAATATCTAATTTTATATCGAATTTGGCACGTGCCCATTCGGTAAAGATGCGGATGGGAAAATCATCCTTCAGGAATTCGATTAGCTGTGAACAATCTTTTTTGTCGATTTGCTCGGCGGCGGCTGATATTAACTGCTCTTCAATCTCTTCAGGTGACTGGTGTTTAACTTTGCCGGCGCTCAGACTGACTCGGAAGGAGCTCATTGCCCATTTGCACAACCCGGCGATGTCCCAGGTTTGCGGGTTATTGTAGTCCTCCAAATATTCGCCCATAGAAAGCGATATATTATTGGCGGCGTTATCTTTTGCCTTCTGCTTTATTAATGTCTCAATGTCCTGTACGCTGGCCTCGGCAATGTCCGAAAGCTTCAAATCAACACCGAAGCCGGTCCTCGCCCATTCGCTGATGCATTTCAGGGGATAATCCTTGCTGAGCATGGTCTGGCAATTTGTTTTGATAGTCGAGTTAATCATTTCCTGGATGATGTTTTTCAGCCCCTTTCCACTCAGGATTTTGCGTCTGCGCGAGTAAAAGATTTTCCGCTGGTAGTCCATTACCTCGTCGTATTCGAGCAGACTCTTGCGCACCTCAAAGTTTCGCTCTTCGACTTTCTTTTGTGCCTTTGCGATGCCCTTGCTTATCCTCTTGTGGTAGATTGGCTGTCCCTCTTCCCAGCCTATCCAGGAAAGTGCCTTGACGGTCCACTCAGGCGCAAAGACCCGCATTAATTCATCGTCGAAGCTCAGAAAGAACTGGCTGGAGCCGGCGTCACCCTGTCTGCCGGTTCGTCCCCGGAGCTGATTATCGATTCTTCTGGCCTCGTGGCGTTCAGTGCCGACTACGTGCAATCCCCCGATATCGGCTACGCCCGGACCAAGTACAATATCCGTGCCTCTGCCTGCCATATTTGTTGCGATTGTAATATTGCCTCGCATTCGGCCGTCCCTGCCTTTGTGCTGCTGGCCTGCCTTGGCAACAATGATTGCTTCTCTTTCGTGGTACTTGGCATTGAGGACCTCGTGCTCGAGGCCGAATCTTTTCGTAAGAGCCGCCGATAGCGCTTCGTTTTTCTCTACGCTGACCGTCCCCACAAGCAGCGGCCGGCCGGAGGAGCTGATATCGTTTATCTCTTCTACTATCGCGTCAAACTTTTCACGCATCGACTTGTAGATTATGTCCTCAAGGTCGTCCCTGATACAAGGTTCATTGGTTGGTGTTACGACGACTTCGAGCTTGTAGATGTTCATAAATTCTTCAGATTCAGTTGCGGCGGTGCCGGTCATTCCCGCTATCTGGTCGTAGAGTTTGAAAAAGTTCTGGAGCGTGATTGTGGCGAGCGTTTGAGTTTCTTCCTTTACGGTAACAGCTTCTTTTGCCTCGACCGCCTGGTGGAGCCCGTCGGACCACTGCCGCCCGTGCATCAATCTGCCGGTAAATTCGTCAACGATAATGACCTTGCCATCCATAACGACATAGTCTTTCTCTTTCTCGAAGGTTACGTGGGCCCGCAGGCTCTGCTCCAAAAGATGCGGCCATTCCATATTTGAGCCGGTGAAAAATGAGCCTACGCCGGCTATTTCCTGTGCGGCCCCTACTCCCTCGTGTGTAAGATGCACCGCTTTCCTGTCGTATTCAACTTCGTAATATTGCGTGGCCTGTGTCAGCTTAGCCTGGGCGGTTTCGAGCTCATCCCGGTTTTTCTCGATGGTCTTCTGGGCTTTTTCGATTCGCTCGTTGTCCTTATCTTTCTTAGCATCTGCCAGCTCGCCCTGAGCGCTGGCTATGGCCCGCTCGGCAGAATCAATTTGTCTTTTGGTGCGGTCGTAGCTGCTTTGGAGACTGAGCAGCTTTCTTGCGACCTGGTCTGCTTTTTTATATCTGCTGACATCATCAAAGGCAGGGCCTGATATAATCAGCGGCGTCCTCGCTTCATCAATCAGGATTGAATCGACCTCATCGATTATCGCGTATTGCAGCGGGCTTTGTACCATTTGCTCAAGTGACGTCTTCATATTATCGCGAAGATAATCGAAGCCGAACTCGTTGTTTGTGCCATAAGTTATATCGCAGGCATATTGGCCTTTCCGCTCATCGCCCATCGTGTCCATATCCGCTTGAATCGCGCCGACGGTCAAACCCAGGGCTTTATAAACCGGTCCCATCCATTCCGCATCGCGCTTGGCCAAATAATCGTTGACCGTAACTATGTGGACTTTTCTTCCTGTTAAATAGACGAGGTATGCTGCCAATGTTGCTACTAATGTTTTACCTTCACCGGTAGCCATTTCGGCGATTTTGCCTTCATAGAGGACATTGCCGCCGACGAGCTGAACATTGAAGTGGCGCATCTTGACATTCCGCCTTGCGGCCTCGCGAACGACTGCAAAAGCCTCGGGCAGAATATCTTCGGGCATGGTCCCTGCTCGTATAGCAGCCTTGAACTCTGCGGTCTTCGCCTTCAGTGCTTCGTCATCGAGCTTTTTTATTTGCTCTTCAAACTCGCCCGCCTCCAGGGCGATTACCGAATAAGACTTTATCAGCCGCTCATTACGAGAACCGAAAACTTTTATAAGGATTTTGCTTATCTTATCAAGCATCAGACTAATAAAATCCGAAATTCGAATATGGTTACATACGCTTCTTGCAGGCGTATCGAAATACGAAACAAATTCAAATGACAAAAATCCAAAATTCAAATGTTTTGGTCATTTGGTAATTTGAAGTTCGATATTGTTTCGAGATTCGTATTTCGTGCTTTGTATTTTTATCCTTTCACTCGTGTTACGTACTCGCCGGTACGGGTATCGACACGGATAAGCTCGCCAACCTTAATAAAAGGCGGCACCTGTACGACCAGGCCGGTTTCGAGCGTTGCAGGCTTATTTTGATTTGTTGCCGTGGCTCCCTTAATCTCAGGCGGGGTATCAGTAACTTCCAAATCTACAGTATTGGGCAGAGTAACTATAACGGGCTTACCCTTGTACATACTAACCTGTAGCTGAGTGTTCGGCTTAAGATACTTCTGCCCATCACCGAATGCATCATCGTCGAGACTAATCTGGTCGTAAGTCGTGGTGTCCATCAGAACATGCTCGCTTCCGGCTGAATAAAGGTATTCGTATGTTCTCTTATCCAGATATGCTTCTTCGACGTTTTCTTCTGAACGCAATCGGACATTTTGAATTGTTCCGTCGGCCAGACTTTTTAACTTCGTCTGATAGACCGCACCGCCCTTGCCAAGTTTGACGTGCTGATAATCAACAATCGCGTACAGTTTGCCGTCGATATTAACGGTCTGACCTTTTCTCATCTCGGATGCTCTCATTTTTTACTCCAAAAAGTCAATTATCAATAGTTAATTAGTATAGCCTGTATTTTGCAAAAATTCCACAAAATGTCAACAAAACCAAAAATGCAATGTTTGTCCCAGCGATTGTGGGACTTTGTTTCTCTTCGGGTATTTGATGTAACTGTTCCGGTAGCGAGCCGTCTGCGGCCTGCACTAAGCTACTATTATAAAGTTTTTAGACAATCGTTTCTCTGTCATTCCCGCGAAAGCGGGGTACGTGTTTAGCCAGACAACTGAATCAGCAGTTTCCTGATGTGGCACGGGCTTCCCTGCTGCGACAAACGTAGCACGGCGAGCAGCCCGTGATAACACGGCCAAGATGGCCGTGCCACCAAAAAATCAACAGCGGCTAAACACGTACAAAGCGGGAATCCAGGAACGAAACGGTCTGAAGTGAAGCCTCAACCAAAGTTATTGTCGAAAAACTTGTTCAAGGTACCTTAGCCTTAGGCATGTATCGAAAGGAAAACATCAGGGAATAGGCTCAGGATTATCCCTGCAAGGCACAAGGAGTTTCTTTTTCTCACACCCTCGCTCAATCCTCGCTGAAATCTATCCTAAAGAGAATCGCCATAATGGTCGATAAAAAAGAGGAACGGTGCAAAATGAAAAAAACAGGCGACAGTAATAAAAAAATCAAATCCAGGCCGTCGTTATATTATGGGCTCAATGCCCACAAATGGGACACCAAAATGGAAGTACGACGCCTTCTTTCAGGAAAGCCGGAGCTCGAGCTAATACCGGCTCCCAAAAAGACTTAGTAACTTTTGCCAGGCTGGAACGTCCAGCTTGTTCACATCAGGTTTGCTTTACATACACCTCACCATCACCCCAATATAGAACAACTATTGTCAATTTAACAGGCCGGTCGTTTCAGGTTTTCTGTCCAGGCCGAGCGGCAGAAGCGTGGTGGGCTCATCAAATCAAAGAACCGCCTGACCACACAAATCCCTTTATCAACAGGAACACGTAGTGTCCGACCTCAAGTGCACTGTCACCCGCCTAAGACAGCTCACTTGCAGGCCCGGCGGAATAAAAATCGGTATGCACAAAAAGTTAGGGCTATGGATAAGTTGGTGTATAACCTAATCTCCCCCAACAACCCCTCTGCATCCTGTACAGGTCCTGGAAACCTTCACGCGTTTTCGGCGTCCACCCGACCAGGGGACCCGTGTTCTCCTCGTCTCTGGCATGCTTTATCGTATCGGTGCCTTTCCACTTCCAGTGGTCACTGTGTCCGTCTGCAAAGGAGAGGGTCGTCCCGTCCCCGTGCCGGACCGGAGGACTATCAAACCAGTACTCATCTCTATAATAAACAGCATAGGCATCCGGAGTCATATAGCCTTCATCGATGAAAACAAGTCTGTAGGGAGGTGCCGGGTTATGAATCTCGGTCCTTTTCTTGATGTGCGTATTAGGTACTCCTTGAACCCAGGTATGCTCAACGGCATTCATAGAAAACATAATAGCGTATGTCAGCGCCTCTTCTTTACGCCCCGTCGGGCACCTGTACATTTTGACATCCTTAACATAAGGCCACAAAGCGCCATCTCTGATGGCGTCCTGCTGTTCGTTCCAGCCGGTTGCAAGCCTGTCCACCCAGGCCTTTTCACCTTTGTGTTTACCCCAAGTCGTCTCGGCATTGCTATAGCCTATGGCGCCGTTGACAAGGACATCGTCGTTCTCATCGGCGTACATAATCCACGCCATCGTCAACTGCTTCAGATTGCTGAGGCAAACCGCACGCTTGCCCTGTTCTCTGACACGATTTAGTGCCGGCAACAATATCGCCATCAGCACTGCAATAATGGCGATTACCACTAAAAGCTCTATTAATGTAAACCCCGTTAGAAAACAACGTCTTACTTCTAACGGGGTAAACCCTTTTCCTTTACCCATATCCATTCTCCTATTTTTTTGAAGAAGGCCTTTCCAAACCCAGAATTTTCACCAGACATAATAAGTCTGCCTAGTGTGCGTGTCAGCCATTATTATAATACACTCATTCTCAGAAATGCAAGCTATTTTCTTCGTTAATTTTAATCCGATACGAACGAGACAGAAAACAATCGCCAAAACGACCTGTGAGGCTCTATTTTACAGCTTCTGTGGCGATTGTGCAAGCCAATCGCACTCGAAGCACCGGTCCGGCCGTAATTAGCGAAGCAGTTTCGTCTGTAAAAAACGCCTCTGAACAGGGAACCGGCCGAATACAAAACGTGGGAGCAAAACGACCCTCAAAAGGAATCATTCTCAACAGGAGCCGTATCCTCTTTCTCTCTCTTCTTGAGAGGTGTGGTCCACAGAAAGACCTTGTGCTCGCCACCGTCCTCATTGGAAGTGAGCTTGATGACCTTGTCGGGCTTGACCCCTTTCATTCGGAAGTCGTGTGAGACAATGCGTGAGCCGGGCTTGAGCTTCTCCAACTGCGGAATCAGTTTCACATTCAGACTCGGAAGCAGGTAAAGAGTGATTACGTTTGCCTTGCTGAGGTCGAGGGTAAAGATGTCCTTCTGCTCAATTCTAACCAAGTGTCCAACCTCATTCTTCTCCACGTTGTCCAGCGACTCTTCCACGCGCTCCGGGTCTATGTCGTAGCCTACGGCCTTGCAGCCGTACCTCTTGGCCGCCGTTACTACGATTCGGCCGTCCCCGCAGCCCAGGTCATAAACCAGGTCGTCTTTCTTGACTTCCGCTAACTCCAGCATCCTGTCCACTACATCCTGGGGTGTAGGGACAAAGATAACGTCCGGTTCGCGGCTGCTCTCGACTTGCTTCCGCACTTCCTGAGCGTTCGCAACGGCGGAAGGAGTGTTAAGAACTGTGTAACTTTGGTTCTCGACTTCCTTCTGCGTTTCCTGGGAGCTCGTAGCGATGAAAGGAGCGTTAAGCGCTGTGTTACTTTGGTTCTCGTCCACTGGTTGATAGACAATAATGGGATTTGCTTCTTGAGCGGCGCAGCCAACAAGAATCACAGAGCAACCAAGCAACAGACCAATCAGTCTTTTCATTCTGTTTACTTTCAAAGATTTCCTAAAAAATCAATAGTCAATTACCACAATGTCTTCGGGGATAGCCACGACGTCTCTATGGTCTGGGCCGAGGAGCTTTTTTATCTCGGTGCTGTGCTTGCCGGCCAGGGCCTTCAATTGAGAGCTGCCGATGCTCGTTACGGCCTTGGCATTATTATTCAGCATAACAACCGAGCCGGCCTCGAAAGAGCCTTTTACCGAGATTACACCGCTAGGCAGAAGACTTTTGTGATTTTTGATTGCCCGCAAAGCGCCATCGTCAATAAAAATTGTCCCGGCAGGGCTGCTGTTGAGAATCCATCTCGAACGATTTGAGAGCTTCCGTTTCGGCATAAAGACCGTGCCTATCTCTTCGCCGGCAACAATCCGGTTGATGACATTTTTCACTCTGCCGTCGGCTAAAACTATCCGATAGCCGGCATTAGAGGCAATCTTCGCAGCTTCAATTTTGGTTTTCATTCCGCCGGTGCCGTGCGTGCTGCCCCTGCCTCCGGCGTTTCGAATAATATCTGCGGTTATCTCGAAAACGGTGGGTATCGGCCTTGCGTCGGCGAATTTACGTGGGTTCTTATCGTAAAGGGCATCGATATCGCTTAGCATAATTAAAAGGTCGGCGTCGATTTTACTGGCAACCAATGCGCTAAGTTTGTCGTTATCGCCGAAGGCTGTGCCGATTTCGTCGGTGCTTACACTGTCATTCTCATTCAGGATGGGCACCACGGACAATTCAAGCAGTGTCTCGATAGAATTGCGAAGGTTCAGATAGGTTCTTCTGTTGTTCAGCACCTCGGCGGTCAGCAGGACCTGGGCGACGGTAACGCCGAAGCGGGCAAACGACTTTCTGTATTCAGCCATAAGCAGTGGCTGCCCGATGGCCGCGCAGGCCTGCCGCATCTTAATATCCTTTACCCCGTTAGAAATCAGAGGTCTCACCCTTTCCTTGCCGGCAGCAAATTTTCTAACGGGGGCCGGCCCAGACTGGACCTCTCTCATACCTGATGGCCTGATACCCTGATACCCTGATAACTGTCCGGCCCCCATACCGATAGCGCCTGAGGTGATGATAACGACCTGCCTGCCGGTTTTGAGCAGAGAATTTATCTGGCGGGCGATGCTGCGAACGTAGCCGGAGTCTATCCCCCCATTTTTCGTCAGGATATTGGTGCCGATTTTTACAACTATTCGCTTTGCTTTACTAAAATCCCGCATATTTTTGGTCGTCCGTAACTCGTCGCTTGTGGTTTGCCTGATTTACCAATCACTAATATTGTCATCCCCATGAAAGCGGGGACACTAATTCTCTAATCTCCTGTGCGTAAATTGTTTTGCGTTTGGGCCGGAATAGTCGGCTACGACCTGACCTGTGCCAATAAGTTTCCATTTATAAATCACAAGGCCTTCTAAGCCCACCGGCCCGCGGGCGTGTATCTTGCTGGTGCTGATACCCACTTCGGCGCCAAGCCCATAGCGAAAGCCGTCGGCAAAGCGCGTGCTGCAGTTCCAGAGCACATTTGCAGAATCGACAAGGTCCATAAACCTCTCGGCCTTTTTCTTATCAGCGGTAACAATGCTGTCGGTATGTCCAGAGCCGTAATGGTTAATATGCTCAATCGCCTGGTCAAGGTCATCAACGACTTTTATCGAAAGGATATAATCCAGATACTCGGTTGACCAATCTTCTTCGACTGCCGGCTTTACGTTTATTATTGCCGCTGTTTTTTCGCAGCCGCGGAGCTCGACGCCCTTTTCCTCCAAGGCGGTTTTGATTTTAGGCAGAAACTTTTCGGCAATTTTCTTAGCTACCAGCAAGGTTTCCGCGGCATTACAAACAGCAACGTACTGGTACTTGGAATCGACTGTAATATTCACAGCCATATCAAGGTCGGCATTGCTGTCTATATAGACGTGGCATATACCATCAGCGTGTCCGAGGACGGGTATATTTGTATTGTCCATAATATAACGAACGAATTCATTTGAGCCGCGCGGGATGACCAGGTCGATATATTCATCCAGAGCCAACATCTGAGCAACGTCCTGGCGCGTTTCCAATAGCTGAATCCATCCTTTAGGCAGTCCGGCTTTTTCGCTCGCCCCGGAGATTGTCTCGGCTAAGATTCTATTTGTTTTTGCGGCTTCGCTTCCGCCCTTTAATAAAACGGCATTTCCGCTTTTTAAGCAAAGCGTTGATATTTGTACAAGGGCGTCCGGACGGGATTCAAAAACAACACCGATAACGCCAATCGGGCAACTGACTTTGTAAAGTTCGAGCCCTTTATCGAGCTCGGTGGCAGTGATTGTTTTACCTACAGGGTCGTCGAGTCTGATTAGGCTGTCGATACCTGCACATACATCAGCTATTTTATCTTCATCGAATTTTAGACGTTTCAATAAAGGTGCAGTTAGATTGTTCTTTTTAGCCGTGGCCAGGTCCTCTTTGTTGGCTGAGACAATTTCAGCGCTGTACTGCTTCAGGGCTTTGGCAATCTCGGCTAAAGCGTTGTTCTTTACATCGGTCCTGGCCGCTGCCAGCTGGAGCGAGGCTGACCGGGCTGCCACGGCTGTTTCTGAAATATTCATTTTGAGTTTACCATTGACTATTTTTAGTTAAATACATATATTCGATTGCCGAATTGTAAATAATCAATAGCCAATAATCAATAATATTGCGGGTGTAGCTCAATGGCAGAGCATCGGCCTTCCAAGCCGAGTATGTGGGTTCGATCCCCATCACCCGCTTTTGTTATACAGTCCCTTTTCTTTAAACACGCCTGTTATATACCTTCGATTTTCTTGTTGGTTTTGGCTGAAACGTTGCTAAACTTACAAGACCTTGTGAAAAACGGTAGGGGGGAGCGGAAAAAATAATCAGCTCTGCCAAAAGTATTATATTTTCGTAAGCACTTCTATTGGCGGGAATTAGCTGTTTCCTGGTGACCGTCCTATAACAAAATTTTCCAAAAATTTTGAAAAAAGTTTAATTGTTTGTTGACAAAGTGGTAAGAAGTGGTACGATTTCCCAAGTTGAGTTTATGAAGTGGGATTAGTACCATGCTTTTATTAACAGGTGAATATCTTCACGTTGTCGATAACAAGAGCAGAGTCCTCATCTCAAACAAGCTGAGAAGTCAGATTGATGTCGATGAGCACGGCAGCAATTTCTATCTTGTGCTCGGGGCCAACGGCATCCTTTGTTTATACCCCGAAAAGTATTTCGAGCAGATAGCTCTTGCGGTTACACCCGGTACCACCGCCCCTGACGAGGCTGTAGCGTTCGAGCGAATCAGCTTTGCTCTGGCCAGTAAGGTGGAGCTGGACGGCCAGGGCCGATTGCTCCTGAATGAAAGATTGCGCAAGAGGGCCGGATTGAAAGACCAAATTACACTTATCGGTGTCAGAGACCATATCGAGCTGTGGAACAGTGAAAGCTGGGAACAATATCTTTCAGACCATATGGCTCAATATCAGAAACAGATGTCGCAGGCACGACAGATTGTCCTGCAAAAGCAGAGCGAAGATATTTAATTTTAAATGGAGGCAAAATGATTGGAACGGAATCGAATCATTGCCGGATTGTTGCCGGAAGTCTCGTCGGTGAAAGAGAGATTGATGAACGGACCTTCGCCTCTCTGGCAATTCTCGGTGAACGGCTGGAACGATTGAAGAAAATCGACGAGACCTTTTCCGGCATTGAATTTTCACCCGCTGTTGAGAAACTTCAAAGCCAGAAGAGTACAGTAAATGTAGGCTGAAAGGATGTGCGTTGCGCCTACTGCGGTTCTTCGATGTGCGTTGAGTATTGTGCCCCCGTGCATCGTGGCGCGATACGATATACGCGATGTAAAATACGATATACGATATATGCGATACGATAGAAGTGAATGGCTCGATAATAGAGCATATTCCGGTTCTCGCTGAGATATTGGCCGAGCAGATAAAGCTGCCACAGGATGGCGTGATGGTCGATGCGACCATAGGACACGGAGGTCATAGTTATCTGTTCGGTAAGACCTTGGGCCCTGAGGGAGTTATCGTAGGCCTGGATGTTGATAAAAACGCTATCCGAGGGGCCCAATTTAAATTAAAAGACCTTGCCTGTAAGATTATTTTGCTCCATTCAAATTTTTCTCGAATCAGTGAGCAGGTCCATGAGCAGGGTATAGATAAGGTTGATTTCATATTGGCGGATTTGGGGCTTTGTTCGGCACAACTGGCGGATAGCCGGATGGGGCTTAGTTTTCTTCAAGATATGCCGCTGGATATGAGAATAGACAAAAGATTAAAGAGCACCGCTGCCGATATAGTTAATAAAACAGATGAAAAATCCCTGGCAGATTTGATTTACAAATTTGGCCAGGACAGGGCTTCACGGCGAATTGCACGGTTTATCGTGCGGGAACGAGAAAGTGGGCCGATAACAACGACCGGACAACTGGCAAAGATAATCTGTAGGGCCCTGGGGAAGTCAGGACGAGGCCGAAAAAGTAAGATACACCCGGCAACCAGGACTTTCCAGGCGCTGAGAATTGCGGTCAATGACGAGCTGGAGAATTTGAAGAAGCTGCTTGCCTCGGCGCCGGAGCTGCTGAACGACAACGGTTATATAGCGGTTATTAGTTATCACAGTCTGGAAGATAGATTGGTTAAAAACGATTTTAAGCAAAACGAAAAGGACAGTATTTACAGGGTCATTACTAAAAAACCGATTGTGCCGACGCAAGAGGAAATTGCCGAAAATCGGCGAGCAAGAAGCGCAAAATTAAGGATTGCACAGAAATAATAAAATGGAGTTTCATTATGACTTCCGATGCCAAGATTGGGTTGCTGTTAGGTTTGGTCTTTATATTTATAATTGCATTTATAATAAACGGCCTGCCGCGCTTTCGCAGTAACACAAACAATAATGAGCTAACAACTAATATGGTCAGCTCGCCGGACGACTCGATGGGTATTGCAGCTAAGGAACGTAAAGCCCAGGAAGTGTTCGACCGTGCAGAGCGGGTCACACAAGAACGTGTTGATAAAGTGCCGGTCGTCTCAAAAGACGAGGGAACGGTTCGCTTCGAAATGCCTTTGCCGGAAGGCAGCTCGGTTGTAAAAGATAACTTGATTGTAGAAACCGCCAATGACAGGGTCACGCCGGCTGCTCCGAAGTCGGAAACCAATGAGAAAACCAGAGTCAATACACACAAGCCCGTCGAGCCGGCTTTGGCAAAGACCTATGTCGTCAGCGCAGGCGATAACCTGGCTATCATAGCACAAAAATTTTACGGCCAAGACGAAGGTAATAAGAAAATAAACGTTATGCGGATATTCGAAGCTAATCGCAAACTGTTGAAATCACCCGATGAGATTTGCGTCGGGCAAACACTTACTATTCCCGGGCTGCCGACCTCGACAGCAGATAAAGGGGACGATGGCGGAGTATTTTCCGGGACGCTATTTGAGAAAGTGAAATCCATCGGTCGAAGACTCACGTCGGATGAGCCGCCAAAGGCGACCAGCTCAAGGCAAAACAAACAATACGTTGTACAGGAAGGTGATAGTTTATGGCGAATTGCTGTTGAGCAGCTTGGAGACGGCACTCGCTACAAGGAGATACGCGAGCTAAATGCCGATTTAGAGAGCGAGGACTATCTTACTGTTGGGATGCTTTTGAAAATACCTGCTAAATAAGAATGGCGGATATGAAATAAGAAATCCGAAGCACGAAGCACGAAATCCGAAATCATAAACAAATTCAAAATTCTAATGTTCAAATTTTCAAAATTTATTGTTTGGTTGATTTGAATTTTGGTCATTTGATATTGTTTCGGATTTCGATACGCCTGTAAGAAGCGTATGTAACCATATTCGAATTTGGGATTTAGTAACATTTTGTTTCAGATTTCGATACGCCTGTTAGTCCTAATGACTCCGCCGTAAGGCGTCCTGTGGACTTACGGAGAAGCGTATATATCCATATTCGATTTTATATTTTAGACGTTGAGCAATTAGAATGTCGCGATTTTACCTTGTTTTTGTTGTTTTTTGTTTCACGGCAGTTTTGATTTTTGCTGTTTATCTACGTAGTGCCAACAATCGGATTTTCTATGAGCTTTACGCCTGCAGAGTCGAGCAAAGCCGATTAAAACAGGTGCTTGGCAGCAAACAGCTGCTATTGGAAGGTTTAATAAATCCCGCTGCGGTTTTACAGCGTTTTGGCGAAGTAAATACCAACGACTAAAAGTTGAAAAGCGTTCGAATTACCATTCTTTTTTCTTTGTTTCTGGTCGGCGTATTTCTGGCGCTGGCAGGGCGGTGCTTTTATCTTCAGTTTCTCAAGAACGACCTTTATATTGTCCAGTCTCTCAAGCAGCAGCAAGGACGACTGCCTCACAAGCCTCAGCGCGGTGTGATTCTTGATTGCCGCGGCAGAGTACTCGCTGCGAGCAATAAAGTTCAGGTCATTAAAGTTGAGCCTCGAAGAGTTCAAGACCCCAAAATTTTAGCGAGCGACCTCCAGACGATATTGGATATGGGTGCGCATGAAATTTGTAAACTTATCAACGAAAGCAACAATCCGGGGTATGTAAAAATCAAGGCGGATGCCAAGCCGGGTGAATGTGATGCCGCCCGGAGAATTTCCAGCGCCGTCGGCGTCGAGACTGATTGGCAAAGACATTACCCGATGGGTCGATTAGCAGTTCATGCAGTTGGTTTTACGAGCCTTGATAATCGGGGATTAGAGGGCATTGAGTACCAATACGACAAACAGCTCAGCGGTTCGGGGGCACAGGATATATTCTTTGCTGATGTGCGTCGCCGGCCAATTCGCCCGGCGCCCGTTGAGCATAGTCTATCGGGTAATAACGTCGTAGAGAACGCCATTTTAACCAATGGTGTCGGGATTATTTTGACCATTGATGCTACTATCCAGCAGTTTGCCCGAGATGAGCTTATAAAGCAGTACAAAAACTACGAGGCCGAGTCGGCTGTTGCAATAGTGGCTGAGCCCAAGACCGGGGCCATTTTGGCAATGGTTTCGCTGCCTGATTTCGACCCGGCCGATGCTCGCTCGACCGACCCGAATAATCGCCGCAATCGAGCGATAACCGATGAGTTTGAGCCGGGCAGTATCATAAAGCCGCTCGTGGCAGCAATTGCACTTGATGCGGGCGCTGTGAATAAAGTTGAAAAGATATTCTGCGAAAACGGAAACTATCAAGGCAGAGGTTTTGGACGAATCGGTGAATATGGCGGAAGTTTCGGTGATTTGACTTTGCGAGAGATTCTGGTTGAGTCCAGCAATATCGGAATGGCCAAAATCGGACAAAGGCTTGGTAAAAACAAACTTTATAACGGGCTGAAACTTTTCGGTTTCGGCAAAAAGGCAGGAATTGACTTACCCGGCGAAGCCGATGGTCTGTTGCGACCTGCGCACCAGTGGACGGGATACAGCGTAACCCGGATACCTTTTGGTCAGGAAATTACTGTAACTGCGATTCAACTGGTTCGGTCTTTTTGCATACTTGCCAACCGCGGCCGCCTCGTTCGCCCGTTCCTGGTCAAAGCAATTGTTGACAACAATGGAGAGATTACCGAGCTGAAACGCCCTCTGCCGCCGGTTGGTTACGTGGTCAAGCCTGAAGTTGCTGAATGGATTGTCAGAGACGCTCTGGTCGGTGTTGTCAATGAGGGTACGGGCAAAAGAGCCAAGCTGGACAAATGGCAGGTGTTCGGAAAAACCGGAACAGCCAACATTGCAAAGAGTGATGAACGAGGCTATTCGGACAGCGATTATGTTGCTTCTTTTATAGCCGGTGCGCCGGCTGATGACCCGGCCATCGTGGTTTTGGTTTCAATCCGCAAGCCGAACAAGAAACTCGGTAAAGGTTACAACGGCGGAGTGGTAGCCTCTCCGGTGGCGGGTAAAATAGTCGAAAAAACACTTAATTATCTTGAATACAGGTATGCCCGGGCAGATTTCTGATACACGCACGAAAAAGGTAATTGATTAAATATTTACTAATTACCCTCTGTTGCGGGAAACACTTTCAATACCAATCACGAAAATTAAGTACGCCCAACAATAATTGGTATGACTTCTCGCTCTTCATAGGCGTATCGGGCTGCCGAAAAAGAAGAAGCCGCCGAAGCGGCTTCGTTTATAAATCTCTCTAAAAAAAGCACTTTCTAATCTTCTCACAACTGGGCGGTACTGGACTTGAACCAGTGACCTCCTGCGTGTCGAGCAGGCGCTCTGGCCACCTGAGCTAACCGCCCCCGTGCACAATAGCCCGCTGTCTTGCTTTACAAAGTAAAGAAAGCAGTAGGGGAAAATTCGCTTATAGTATGGTTAAGAAAAATTAAAAATCAAGGATTTTTGTGTAAAACCACTGAGTAAATGAAAGACAATACTCCACATGTCGATATAAGATTAGATATTAACGCAAGTTATGACATATTTTGTCAGTACAGTATTGTTCCCTTAAATTTCCTTTATGGCAGGCGATTGTGGATGCTTTGATATAAACTATTGGTTCTAAAATAATAATTACCAGCTCAAATTTCTTCTGATGACCGCGGCAGCCGAAATCTTTCGTTGTACATTGCCACGCGCAACCGTTATAGAAACTTGAACACTTCTGACCTTCTTCTGCGTACCTTCAATCACTACATCCCTTGTGAAAGTCATATCAGTAACATTGTCACAAAGCAAATAATCACTGTCGGACAAATCATCATTTGTGATTAGATAAAGTTTGTTATCTCCATTGTTATATCGATAAGTTATATCATCTCCGCCGGCGGTAATCAATGCGCATTCATTGCCCGGGGAATTAGGGTCAACTGCATCTGCCGTACGCAGTTGAGTTGTTATCCGGTACAGGGCTTGTCGGGCACTGTTGATTACCTTAAACATATCTTCGTTTTCCCGGTAATTTATAACCGAGGCGTTAAAGGCAGTAGCTACGGCGGCGAGCAGTATGCCTGCTGTCGCCAGAACAAGCAGCAGTTCCGCAATGGTAAAACCGGTTTCGTATTTCCACCATAAGGTGTCCTGTGGAGTATCTCGTTTTTTGTATTTCGTATTTTGCATTTCGTATCTCGCAGTCTGTGTTAATCTGTTTTAATCTTTTTTAGTATGTGTTTTCGTATTTTGTGCCCCCCCTGTGGTGTTTTTAGTATAAGGCTCTGAGCCATCTGGCTGAGCTGATTTCCCTTGAGTTCAAAAAAACCTTTACAGTTACTCGAACAAAGTGGCTGCCATGGTCACTTACGACCTGCTCAAAATCCGAAGCATTGACATTTTCAACCGTAATCTGCTGGCTAAACGCAGCAAAGTCGTTCAGAGGATTTCTGTCGGCACCGATAGGCGGAGAAAAGCTCGCACCATCAAAATCGTCCAAATCGTCATAGGCAGCGAGGGTCTCTCCCGTCTCCGGACCAAATGTGGAACCGCCGTCTGGGTCGATTACCGGCAGCAGGGCGGAAAGCTCCCTTATCTGTTCAATCAGAAACTCTGCGGTTGACAGCTCTGCTCCGGCACCGTTAGCTTTTGTGAATGCATTATTGGCTGTCACCAGAGAGGCAATTGCAAGACCGACCAGCAGTATTGCAATCAACACCTCAATAAGTGAAAAGCCGTCCTCGTATCCGGTATCTCGCATTTTTACACCCCCCAATCGCAATCGTAACCTTCTGAGCTGTAACACGAGCGACGAGTTTATTTGCCTATAACAACACTGGACATCTTGAATATCGGCAGAATAATGCTCATCGCAATAAAGCCAACCAAAACGCCCATCATTACTATCATTACAGGTTCTATCATTGAGGTTACTGTTTTGATAACAGTTTTGAGTTCTCTTGCGTAGTAATCGGAAACATCTCTCAGAACATCACTCATAGTACCTGAATCTTCACCGCTTCTTACCATTTGCACTACATTGCTTGGCATCAGACTATACTGGCTCAGGCTGGATGCAATCTTTTTACCCTGACGAACCTCCTCATAGACCCCAAGCCACATCTCTTTATAAAGAACGTTTCCTGCAATTTGTGCTGTTATCGAAATAGTATTGAGTATCGGCACACCGGCTCTTGTCAGTACCCCCATTGTGTGCAGGCTTCTTGTTATATAAAGACTTCGGCAAAGCGTTTTTATAAGAGGCAATGCCAATTTGGTTTTGTCCCACCATCGCCCTCCGCCTTCAGTGCCGATAAAATACCAGAATCCCCAGAGTGAAGCACCAATAACCGGTATAATAAAATACCAGTATCCCCTCACAAACGCACTGGTGGCCATTAAGGCTTTCGTAGGTCTTGGCAGCAGATGCTCCTTGCCCGCAAAGATGGCCGTAAACCGAGGCAAAACAAAACACAGCAGGAAAATAGTTACCGACACAGCCATTACTGCTATGATAATCGGATAAACCATTGCGCCTTTAACCTGTGAGCGGGTTTCGGCCTCGGAGTCCAGGTACTCCGCCAATTTTTGCAGCATTTTACTGAGCGAGCCGCTGACTTCCGCTGCAGCCACCATATTTATATAAAGCTCGCTGAATACGTCCGAATGCTCCGAAAGCGCCTGCGAAAAACTCTGTCCGGATTCGATTTGATTTTTCAAATCAAAAATGACCACCTTAAATTTTTCTTTATCATTTTGCTCGGCTATTGACTCAAGCGAATCCTGAAGACTTATGCCCGCCCGTATCATAATGGCAAGCTGTTTCGTAAAATTCAAAATATCCTTCTTGTTCGGTCCGCACTCGACTTTGAAATTTTTTATCTTTTGAAAGGTGAGCTGCTGTCGGTGCCGGTGATTTGTGGGTGTAGGTGCCTGTCTCGGCGTGGCCGAGCTACGACGGGCAGACTCCTGGACCTGCTCCGGCGGCACCTGCGTTGGCTGCTGACCTTCGGAAACCGCCCCCGCTGCTTCGCGTTTGCGAAGCAAACCGGCGGGGGAACCTTTAGAATTGTGTGAAAATTTTTCAAACATCTCTATATGCCTTATCTTTTTCTTCTTGATTTTACCAGTTCAGGCGCCTGGACAATGTCAACATTATCCCCATGCACAAGGGTCTTTTCCATCTTTGCAGGATTGCTTGAGCGGATAACCGCCTCGTCTCTGTCGATGTAACCCTTGGAATACATCTCGGCAATGCTGAAATCCAGATTTTGCATACCCAGTCTTCTTGAGGTCTCAATAATATTCGGTATCTCGTAGATTCTGTTCTCACGAATACAGTTCCTTACAGCGGAGGTACAAAGCAATATTTCCGTGCAGGGCACCATCCCCGGCTCATCTACTCGTTTAAATAATGTCTGCGAGATAACTGCCTGGAGTGTATTAGCTAACATTGTCCGAACCTGGTTCTGCTGAGCCGCGGGATAAATATCTATAATACGCTCAATAGTCTGTGCAGAATTAATCGTGTGCAGAGTGCTGAATACAAGGTGTCCAGTTTCGGCAGCCGTAATTGTAAAACTGGTCGTTTCCAGGTCTCTCATTTCGCCGACCATAATGATATCGGGGTCCTGTCGCAAGACATGCTTGAGACCTGACGCAAAATTCGGACAGTCGGAACCGACTTCGCGTTGTTCTACCATACTCTCCTTGTTCTCTATGGCGTATTCTATAGGGTCTTCCAGGGTCATTATGCGTTTTCTGTACTTTGTATTTATCAATCCTATCATCGCTGCAAGTGTCGTACTTTTACCTGAGCCTGTATGGCCCGTTACAAGCACCAAACCTCTCGGCAGGTCTGTCAGCTCTTTAACTATCGGCGGCAGGTACAAATCGTCTATCAAAGGAATCTCATTAGGAATCACTCTAAAGGAAATTGCCATTGTTTCCCGCTGATAATGAGTATTAACACGGAACCGATGCCCGTCATCGAGGCTTGTTGAGAAATCAAGGTCTTTTTTTTGTGTGAATTCTTTGAATCTGTCCGGCTCAACCATTGAATTAATCATTTCTTCCACATCTTTTTCGCTGACGATAGGGAAATCCATATCTATCAGCTCGGTATTCCTTCGCAATATCGGCGGTATTCCAACGTTGATATGCACGTCACTTGCGTTGTTCTCTATGGCTGTCGTTAATATAGTTTTTATATTTACCATATCACAATTTCTTTCAAATAATTCGCATCATACTTCAGATTTTTACTTGACATTTTCAACAAAAACTTCATTTTCGTTTTTGTCATACATTTCAGTTACACGCAGCACCTCTTCTATTGTTGTCAGGCCCTGCTTTACTTTCACAAGTCCGTCGTCAAACAAAGTCCCCTGTCCGTTTTCACGAAACATCCGACGCATATTATTAACCGATGAGTCCCTGTTAATCATATCCCTGAACGCCTCATCAATAACCAACAGCTCGTAAATACCGACACGCCCTGCATACCCCGAGCCTCTGCAATCATCACAGCCGGCACCGTGATAAAGCTGTT
>JBAQFY010000017.1:0-7142 GCA_049287505.1 Sedimentisphaerales bacterium
ATCGAGTGTTTTGGTGTGTGGCCAAAACATGATTCACAATTATTTTAATTTTTTTGAAGGAGGACTATTATGTTTAGGAAATTTTATCTTTTAACTTCTTTTGTTTTGGTGCTGGGTCTGGTGGGTAGTGCTGTTGGCCAGACTGCCGACGGCATGGTCCTGATTGAGTACTGGAACAATATCGGCGGTACCGTTCTGAGCGACCTTTACAACAATGCCCGCTATCCGGACAGCCCGGACGAGCAAGATATTCTGACGTCTTTCGACAGGACGTATGACCGGCCCGCACCGAATAATGACAACTATGGGGCCAGAATTCGCGGTTATCTCTATCCGCCCGAAACCGGTGATTACAACTTCTGGATCGCCGGCGACGATGCGTGCGAATTTTTATTGAGTACCGACGATGACCCGGCCAATGTAATACGGATTGCCTGGATAGACGGCTGGTGCGACCCATACGACTGGGACAATACAGGTGGGTCAGACAATCCCAACCAGGCCTCCGCCGCTCCTGTCACTCTGCAAGCCGGTCAGAAGTACTACATTGAAGGTGGACTCAAAGAAGGCGGCGGCGGTGACGGCATAGCAGTTGCCTGGCAAGGTCCCGGTATCGCCGACCGGGCTGTAATTTCAGGTGATTATCTGTCGTCTGTAACATTGCCCGCTGCCGTCCTGAAGGCCTCGAATCCGAACCCTGCTGATGGTGCCGTTGATGCAGATGTAATGATGTTGGAGTGGGGCGTGGGACCCACGGCTGCCTCTCATAAGGTATATCTGAGCACGGATGCGACAGTCGACGAATCAGATTTTCTTGCTGAGACCCAGATGGCATTACAATTCGCAGACTTAGTCACAGGGACGGCCTACTATTGGCGAGTAGATGAGGTCGAGGCTGATGGAACAATACGGGAGGGTAATGTCTGGAGCTTTACGACGTTGCCTCTGGAGGCCCATTTCCCGAGCCCGGAAGACGGCGCCAAGGGCATAGAGTCCGGTGTCAAGCTAAGCTGGACGGGCGGCAAGGGTGTGATTATGCACGATGTGTACTTCGGCACGGACGAGGCGGCCGTAGCGGCTGGCGACCCGAGCACGTTCAAGGGCAAGGTGATGGCTACAACGTTTGACCCCGGTGCTCTGGAGCTCTTTACGACCTACTACTGGAGGATAGATGAGTTTGCTGTTACCGGTACGAATGCCGGTCCGGTCTGGAGCTTCTCCACGCCTGAATACGTGGTGATAGATAGTGAAGAGACGACTCTGAACTATGACAACACTGCCGAGCCGTACTTATCTGAGGCTGTGTGGGATACGCCGCAGGACCTGACATACGGTGGAGTTTCTGAGCTGACGTTACGGTTCCATGGCGGACCGGGTCCTGAGGGAAGTGTGAGCCTCGATGCAGCGACCGGGACCTACTCGATAACCGGTTCCGGGGCGGACATCTGGGGCAGCTCGGATCAGTTCCACTATGGGTACAGGATGCTGTCCGGTGACGGCGAGATTATCGCGCGCGTTGTCAGTAACGGCACCGGCACAAACAACTGGGCCAAAGGTGGCGTGATGATTCGCGAGACGCTCGATGCGGACTCCAAACACACTTTAATGGCGCTTACAGGCAGCGAGGGCGGCGGTATAGCGTTCCAGGGCCGTCAGGCAACCGGCGGCAACTCCAGTAGCTACCATGGTGATCTCACTGTGGCACCGCCTTATTGGGTAAAACTGACACGAGTAGGCAACACGATTACAGCTTACTCTTCTGCCGACGGTGTTGATTGGACGCTATTCACAGACGCATCGCCGGACAATGCGGGCGGCGCTATGTCGAACCCCATTGACGTCGAGATGGCAGCGGACGTTTACATCGGTCTGTTCGTTACCTCACATCAATCCGGCGAGAGACGCACATACACGTTCGACAACGTGAGTGTTGCGGGTAACATAAGTGCCGAAGACATGGATGCAGACATTGGCATACCGTTTAATACTCCTGAGCCGATATATGTGGCGTTGGAAGATAATACCGGTGCAGTTGCTACGGTAACTCATCCGTATGCTGAAGCCACAATGATTGATGCGTGGAGGCAGTGGACGATTCCGCTGAGTAAATTCTCCGGCGTTGATCCGTCAACGGCTGTGAAGCTGTACATCGGTGTAGGTGACGGAGAGCCCGGCGGCACCGGCACAGTCCGTATCGACGACATTCGAGTCGTCAAGCCAGCCGGCGCCAATATCGTTTGGGTGACGGTAACCAGTGACGATGATGCCGATGGTGCCCAAGATGACCAGGCGTGGATAGACTGGCTTGAGGCTGAAGGGCACAATGTTGATGCCCGAATAGACTATTGGACGGAACTCGATGCCAGCAAGGTAGATGAGCTCAATGCCGCTGACCTGGTCATTGTCAGCCGTTCTACTCATAGCAGCGATTTTTCTAACGGTGATGAGCCGACCCTTTGGAACTCTGTCACTTCTCCACTAATACTAATGAATGCATACATCGCCCGAAGTGGCAAGTGGCAGTGGATGAATACCACGTCTCTGGCAGACGCAGATGACATACTACTGGCCTTGGATACCACCCATCCTTTGTTTGACGGTGTGAGCTTCGAAATGGACAACATGGTGATTTTCCTGGACAATACCGTAGGTTCGGGCCTGACCACATTCATTGGCAGCATTGATGTTGGCAATGGTACGCTAATCGCCCAAAGGTCAAGTGCCGACCAGGCCTGGATTGCCGAATGGGCTGCTGGTGTGGAGTTCTATGCAGGCTCAGGCCAGATAGCCGGTGGTCCGCGTATGTTCTTTGCAGCTGGCACAATGGAAACCGCTGATCCTCCTACTCCGCAAGGAGCATGGAACCTGACCGCCGATGGTGAAAAGATTTTACACAACGCGATTAAGATGATGTTACCGGTTAAACTGTCGGATGTTACTGTGCCGAGCGATATCGTCAAGGGTGTTCCGAACGATGGAGATTGGCCTGGCGCTGAAACACCTCCTTTGGCGATCGATGATAAAGCCAACACGAAGTATCTGCATTTCAAAGGAGATTTCAATCCCGACCCAGGGACAGGCGGCACTGGTATCCAGGTTACACCATTAGATGGCGCGACTATTGTTACGGGACTGACCTTCACGACAGCGAATGACGCAGCAGAGCGTGACCCGGTTGCATTTGAGCTCTCCGGCTCTAATGACAGCATCGATGGGCCGTACACGTTGATTGCCAGCGGCGATATTGTCGATTTCGCCCAGGCGAATGCGTGGCCTCGCTTCACAAAGAACGAAACACCGATTTCGTTTGAGAATGACGCGGCATACAAGCACTATCAGATTATCTTCACGGCCATTCGAGATGCACCAAATGCGAATAGTATGCAGATTGCCGAAGTGGAGCTTTTAGGAGTTCCCGAACCGACACCCGCTGATGTTACTGCGCCAGGGGATTTAGTCCAGGGTATTCCGACAGGACTTCCCTGCGGTGGCAGTCCTTCTGCTAATTATACGCCGTGTGGTGAGCTGCCTCCCTTGGTGATCGATAATACCAAGAGGACGAAGTATCTGAATTTTGGTGGAAATTTTGACGCCGATGAAGGTCCCTCTGGTTTCCAGGTTACACCATCAGCCGGCCCGACTATTGTTACGGGAATGACTTTCATCACAGCTAATGACTCGCCAGAGCGTGATCCAATTGCATTTGAACTTTATGGTTCTAATGAGAGTATTGATGGACCATACGAGCTGATTGCCGTTGGAGATATTGTCGATTTCGCCCAGGCGGATGCTTGGCCTCGCTTCAGGATTAATGCCACACCAATCTCGTTTGATAATACGGTGGCATACGCTCACTATCAAGTTCTATTTACGGCTATTCGAGACGCATCAAGAGCCAATAGTATGCAGATAGCCGAAGTGGAGCTAATAGGGCTCCCAGCGCCCGCCGCCAGCCTCATCTCGGCTGTTGTTCGATCGAACGGTGTATCGGGCGATAGAGACCCCGTCGGCCCGTATGACGGTGCCATGGCACCGTTGGCGACTGAGCCCGGCGGTCTGATGGACGGCAACCTCGTCTTTTCCGATCGTACCTATCCGTGGGCCGGTGTGCCCGCCGAGTATGTCGGCACCGAGTACATCCGCACGTTCAACAGCGACAAGAACGGCGGCACACTCGATGTTACGTATGAGGTGACGATTTCTCGGCCCGCGATTGTGTGGATCACCATCGACGACCGCATCCCCGCTGAATGGGATGCCGGCGGCGCCATCGCATCGCCGCAGGATGCAGCAGACTATGTAACAGCGGCCTTCGCGGCGCCCGGGACGTTTAGCGACACGGGCATAGATCTGTTCGTTCGCGAGAATGACACCACTGACCGTTCAATGAGTGTTTATGCAGCAGAATTAGATGCTGGAACCTATGTCTTTGGTTCGATGGATTCAGGCAAGAACTTCTACAGCATCGGAGCTGTTGAGTAATCGAAGGAATGACGAATCGGGCTGACATGTATGGCCCGGTATAATGACGTTGACGGGGTTTGGGGGCACTGTTGGTGCCCCCAAACCCTTACTATTTATGTATTATCTGGGCGAGCCCATTAGAGTTTAGTAATCAGCATGTAAAACTGGAGGAGAAAAGCAGGGGGGTTCTAATGCACCATGTATTATAGGACTTTTCGTTAGTGAGATATAAGGGAATCAGGCTATACAGGGATTGATTCTATGCAGCTTATGCTGGGCTACCGCCTCTGCCAGCCATCCGGTTATGGCGGGCTTGTAGTCGTAATCGTTGAGGTCGTGCAGGTCATCAGGGTCCAAAGGTCCGGCGCCGCCGATGATTTTTCCGAACGTATCGCTTTTGACGGCGTAAATTTTGCCGTTCGTATGCTGCCAAAATCCTTTTACCACTTCCATAACGCCTCCCCCCTAAATAATTTTTGCTTGTCTTAGGCTATTAGATTTACTAAGAGACTCCTTTAAAAATATAGTAAATTTATCTGCCGAGAGCAAAAATGGCTATTTTCTTTATCCGGAGGAGGAAGAAAGCAGCAAGGGGGTGCCTTAATACACCTTGTGTTATTGGACTTTTCGTCTGTGTGTGAAGTCGAGAAAATTAGGCCATACGGGGGGCGTTCCAAGTGAATTCAAAAGCCGATTTCAATGATTTATTAATCTGGTGAGTTTGTATCTCTCAAGCTATTTCTTATAGTTTAATCAGGGGCCATTATTATGAGTCGGACCGAGCTAATAATCGGGTTGATTATTTTGTTGATAGGAACCATTGCGATAGTGCTAATAGCGATTAGATGACAATGCAGGCAATTCAGAAAGCAAGCCGCGCTGTGCGACTTGCCAATCAATACAATTTTTCTTAAGGGGGTTTATCATGGCTAATGGAAAGAGAATGATTATCGCTGTGATGGTTTTATTTGCCGGCTTCATACTCACCGGATGTGAAAATCCTGTTGCGATGTTTCACCAGGCGGTGAGGTCGGGAAATCTTGAAGAGGCTGAAGCCTTGTTGGCGGAGGAGCCTACACTGTTGGATGCCGAAGAAGGTGGCCGGGCTCTTCTATTTGAGGCGCTCCAGAATGAACAGAAACAGATGGTTTTGCTTCTAATTAATAACGGCGTGGATGTGAACATTAAAGACAAAAATTGTTTTTCTCCGCTGCACTGCGCAGCTCAGCAAGGCCATGTAGAGATTGCCGAGCTTCTCATTGCCAAGGGAGCAAATGTAAATGCAACAGATATGATGGGCGAAACGCCTTTGCACGCGGCGGCCTTAGGCGACCACAAGGATGTAGTCGTGGTTCTGCTCGCCGGGGGAGCGAATGTGAATGCGAAAAATCAAATGGAACGAACACCTTTGCACTTTGCAGCCAGAGACGGTTATTTGAATGTGGTCGAGATTTTGCTCGCCCAGGGAGCGGAAGTTAATGCAAAAGATAAAAGTCCAAGTCGTACCCCTCTCCATTATGCTGCTCAACAGGACCATAAGGACGTAGCTGAGCTTTTACTTGCCCAGGGAGCCGATGTGAATGCAAGAGATTTATTGTCCCGTACTCCTCTATATTGGGCATCCATTAGGGTCACTAAGGATAGAGTTTGCATGGATGTCGTCGAATTACTTCGTAAGCACGGAGGTCAGTATTAGCAAAGCTGGTCATCGGCGTGTGGATGGTTCTTTTCTATATTCATCCACACGCTGGAAAAGGCAGGGAGTTCAAAATGGGAGAAGTTAAAATCTTTTTTAAGGAGTGGAGTGGTAGGTTGTCTGGAAATAGGGGCTCTTCAGGACGCAGGAGTTGAATCTGAATGAGGACAGCACAGAGGCTATGTTGACGGGTGAGACGGATGAAGGGGACCTGATAGCAGCGACCGACGATGTGCGGATCGTGGCGTCGAAGTCGAAGAAGAAATAGATTTTTCCAGTCATAACTGAACTGATTAGTTTAGCGTTGAAAAGCACCGCTTCCTAAATGGTCGATATTAGGAGATGTATCTCCCCAATTTTTTTGGGCTGGAGAGATGAAAGAGAAGGCTTTTACACTCGTCGAAGTGATATTGGTTGTGACCATTCTGGGCATCCTTGGGGCACTCGTTTTACCTACATTTCAGGGGCATATTGCGAAGGCTCGGGAGGCAGCCGCTAAAGATAATCTCAGAGTAATGCGAAACCAGATAGAGCTGTATAAGTTGCAGCACAAGGGAATCCAGCCTGGATATCTGAATGGCTCCGGTATTCCGGAGGCACTTATGCAGTTACAATTCACTGGGACCACTGCTGAAACGGGAGCGGTTTCCCCGTCCACCATTCCTACCGGGCCCTACATATACGGCCCTTATATTAAGAAACTGCCCGAGAATCCCTACAACAAGTTATCCAATATCACCTATGTAGCTGAAGCGACCGCCTTTTCTGCAGCGGTGGATGGCACCTCCAGTGGATGGTTATACAAGAAAGAAACCGGCGAGTTTAAGGTTAACTGGACCGGCACCGATAGCGAGGGAATTGCCTTTTACGATTATTAAATGCGGTTTATTCTCCAGCAATCCGGCATAAGCAGACCAAGAGTCCACGCAGGATTTTCTACGAACTGCCCCACTGAGAGGGCTTTTAGTCCATCACAATAGAC
>JBAQFY010000018.1:0-2474 GCA_049287505.1 Sedimentisphaerales bacterium
GCATTTTATATGCCGCCTCCCTTTTCATAGCTGTGGGTCTTGCGATTTACTTTCGGGAGCGTTTCCGCTTATAATGACGGTGTGTTCATCATCGTTTTGAAATTGTTATACCTCTTGTTCCTCATTGTCTTCTTCTATCTTAATGTTGTATTCACTGCTATTGTGTCATTTTTGAAGGTTAGTTTTTTTGGTTTGTGATATTCGAAGAGAGAAGCGAGCCGAAGGTCGCGATGGGACTGCCAGAGCTTGCCAGCAGTGATGTAGTCCAACTTCTGGCCTTCCTGAGCTCTTCCGAACCACTGCACCAAACAAGAAGCTAAGAGGGCTATCGCCCATGCCCAAGAAATCGTCTCCTTTTGTGAGATAAGCCGCTTCGATAAAGAAGCGGTGGTGAAGGCACCGGGCTATTCGCTGGCGAATTGCGGGAAAAACACCCGAAGATAGAGAATGTGCGACCTTTGGCTCATTTCCCAAGGGTGAGCGTGTTCCCGGCAGCGGTATTGACCTGCTCCTGATCCCTCGGGAATCAAGCATTCCGTTACCGGGCAGTAGTGGCGGAGTTTATCTCCAACTCTTGGGCGGGGACGAGCCCCACCCCTACACTCACAATGCCTGAAGGAAGGGTTTCCTTCAGGCCTCGAACGCTGACCTTACTAAACGAACTCAACTCTGGGATTTTCCCCGCAAATCTGTCACAAAAGAGTCAAGAGCACTTACTTTTTCGGGCCATTTTCGTTTATAATAGCCAAAAGGAGGTTAGCCAAATGCGCTTTCTATCTCGACTGCTGATTGTTCTTGTCGTCTGCCTTGTAGCTATTGCCCTGCCGGCTGCGCCCGCACAAGCTAATGGCGCATATATCACGCTCTCCCCCAGCTCGGGAGTTCCCGGAACAAAGGTTACCGTTTATGGCTATAACTTTACGGCTGGTAAGTGGGTTGACATTTATTATGACGGGACCTACAAAGAGGACATCTGGACCGATGACGGAGATTTCCGGGTCACTTTCGAAGTTCCCGAAAGCTGCACGGGAGACCATGAGGTGTTCGCCGAGGACGAGGAGGGTAAAAGCGATGATGCTGACTTTACCGTGAAGCCGGGATTGACGGTAGACCCCGAAGAAGGCCCTGTAGGCACCACGGTTACCGTGGAAGGCCATGGATTTGCCAAGAGTGAAGGGGGCATCGAGTTGAGGTATTATCTCAATAGCAAGGACTATGAAACGAAAGCTGAGAATATCCTAGCTAGTGCCAGTGGTAATTGGACGAGGAGTTTCCTAATACCACCTTCCGCCAGGGGCAGCCATAAGATAGACGCCAGGGGTGACGATAGCAGCCTTAGTGCGGTTAAGGATGCCACCTTCGAAGTAACACCGGGGATAAGCCTAAGTAAATTATCAGGCAGCGTGGGCGACAACATAACGATGACGGGCAACGGATTTGATGCTGGAGAGAGGGACATCAAGATATTATTTGCTGGGGAGGCAGTAGTCACGGACATCAGGGCCGACGACACAGGTTACTGGGAGGAAAGCTTCGAGGTGCCCGAGATGCCCACAGGGGAGTATAGCGTCACCGCCGAGGGAGAACGGACCCAAGACATCAGTGAGCTCAGCTTCGAGATAGAGCCTGACATCGTGTTGTCCCCCGACGAAGGACATGTGGGCATGAACTTGACCGTCACTGGCCGCGGATTTGCCGCCAGCAAAAATGTAGTTATCAAGTATGATGCAAGCCAGAAAGCGACAGCCAGTACCAATGCCAAAGGCAGTTTCTCAGGTGTAAGTTTTCCCGTGCCCGAGGGCATCCATGGCGCGCATCAGGTAACAGCCAAGGATGCTGCGAACAACGAGGCCACGGCTAACTTCACCATGGAATCAAAGTCTCCGGACACACCGGAACTCATTTCACCGCCCGATGGGGGCAGGGTGGGATTCATAGGCAAGGTGAGGCCGACATTTGAATGGTCTAAGGTATCCGATGACAGTGGAGTTTACTACCGCCTGCAAATAGCGACCAGTGAAAATGTCACCGCCGCTGGAGAATTCGTTGACGACCCCATAGTTTCAGTTCCGGACATAGTCGGAACGAACTATACCCTGAATGCGACAGAAGCCCTGCCTTATGGCACCTACTACTGGATTGTGCAAGCTGTAGATGGCGCAGAGAACGAAAGCGGCTGGACCGCGGTCCATTCCTTCCGAGCCGGACTCTTGCCCCTATGGGGATTCATTGTTATCATAGTCTCAATAGTGGTGCTCATCGGCGCCGCGGTTTACTTTTTCCTAATAAGGAGAAGAATATATTACTAAAGGAGCGTCATCGACAAATGAAGAAAATCCTAAGCACTAAATACCAAGCAATATTGAAATTCAAAAATCAAAATGACAACTCAAAACGCAAAACTTTTAACCTTTGCTCTGTCATTTTGCACTTTTATTTTTGCATTTTGAAAGGATTTGTTTAGAGTTTAGAAA
>JBAQFY010000019.1:0-6830 GCA_049287505.1 Sedimentisphaerales bacterium
ATTTTTTGGTGGCACGGCCATCTTGGCCGTGTTATCACGGGCTGCTCGCCGTGCTACGCTCGTCGCAGCAGGGAAGCCCGTGCCACATCAGGAAACTGCTGATTCAGTTGTCTGGCTAAACACGTACTTCGACGGGCGGGGCTCGTGACATCAAGCCCGTTAGAAATCTCCTTTTTTCCACCCTATTGCCAACTATAGAATTTCTAACGGGGGTCAATCCCCTAAACGGAACGACACTAAGCGGTTCTGCCGGCCATAAACTTTGCCGCTTCAATCAGAGCGTTTTTGGCTTCGCTTTCTTTCAAACCATCCAATGCCCCAACCGCTCTGGCAACATACTCCTGCGCCCGCTTGTGCGTATATTCCAAACTACCATAACGGCCTAACATCTCCGTCAGGGAATCCTTATCGTACTGTTTTCTCTCGAGATACGAGCTTATAACCGCGTCTTTTTCCCTCTCGCCAACCGCTCCCAACAAATGTATCACAGCTAAAGTCAGGTTGTGCTTGTCAGCATCTCTGCCAAGTGTCTTTCCCGTTTTGCTTTCATCGCCGGTTATATCGAGCAAATCATCGGTAATTTGAAACGCAATGCCGGCATTCAAACCAAATTCAGCCAACGACCTGGCCTGGATTTCGGTCGCCTGCGCCGAAAGCGCACCAAGATGACAGGCGCTGCTAAAAAGAACGGCACTTTTTTCGGTGATGACGTCGATATATTCCGATTCGCTTAATTGCCAATTCTGCCTTTGAATTATCTGTCTGAGCTCACCTTCACAAACTCGAACCGCCACACCGGCAATTACCCTGGCTACCTGCGGTCTGAGCTCGGCGCTCATCTGGAAAACCCGGCCTAATAAGAAATCGCCTAACAGCACAGCCGCTTCGTTACCCCAAAGATTATTTATAGTGGGCCGACCACGCCTTTTTTGCCCTTCGTCTATAACGTCGTCGTGTAACAGCGTAGCACTGTGAATCATCTCAATAATCGCTGCAACACGGATGTGCTCGTCTGTGATTTTACCAAAGCAGCTACCGGAAAGCAAAACCAGGCCTGGTCGAATCATCTTGCCGCTGCGGCCACGCACGTGTTCGAGCAATCGGTCAACATCACCAACTTCAGCAGGAGAAGTCAACTGCTCATTGATTAGAGCTTTTACCCGGCTGAGCTGACTGCCGATAAGCCTGAAAGCAGGAACCCTGCTGTGCGGGACAGAAACTGGTCTGTCGGTATGTGCCGGTAACTGCATAGCGTTGAGCGAATAGCGGATAGGAAATTCGAGTTTATCCACTATCTGCTACTTTCCCTTTCCGTGGGCATATTTGAAGAACTTTTGTCTGAGCAATTTTGTGATAGGCCCCGGCTTGCCGTCACTGATAATCCTGCCGTCAATCTCGACAATGCCAATGACCTCTGCGGCCGTGCCGGTGAGGAAAAATTCATCGCAAACATACAAATCGAATCTTGTCAGATTTTTCTCAACCACTTCAAGATTTTCTTCCTTGGCCAGCCTGATAACGATTCCACGGGTTATCCCTTCCAGCGAGCCTGCTTCAACCGGAGGCGCGTAAATCACACCATCCCTAACGATAAAAACATTATCACCGGTCGCTTCGGCCACATATCCTTCGTGGTTATACATAATCGCTTCCGGTACCTCATAGTCCAGCGCTTCAATCTTAGCTAAGATGTTATTCAGATAGTTCATGCTCTTGACCTGGGGCGGAATCGCCAAGGGATGATTACGAACCGTAGTGGCACTGATTACCTTCATCCCTTTTTCATAAAGCTCTTCCGGATAAAGCTGAATGTTGTCAGCTATGATAATCAAACTGCTGTTCTCACAGACGAACGGGTTCAATCCCAAATTTCCAACACCACGTGTAACAAGCAGTCGAATGTAGCCATCTATAACACCATTGGCTTCAACAGTCTTTTCAACTGCACTAATAAGTTTGCTTCGGCTCAACGGGACATCAAGGCGGATTGCCTTAGCTGAGTCATAAAGCCGTTTGATATGGGCCTCTAATTCAAATACCCTGCCGTTATAAACACGAATACCCTCAAAAACCCCGTCACCATAAAGCAGACCATGGTCAAAGACAGATATCTTTGCGTCTTCTTCTTCAACAAGTTTGCCGTCAAGCCAAATTTTCAGCGCCATAAAAAATCCTCATAACTCGTATATGTTAAGTGCTAATCCTTTACCTTGCCATCGACCAACGTTACTATCCGCCCGGCTCTCTGGGCTATCCTTTCATCATGGGTTACCATCACAATGGTCTGACCAAGGCTGTTCAATTTTTCAAGAACATCTAAAATACCATTTCCTGTCGCAGAGTCAAGATTTCCTGTTGGCTCATCTGCCAAAATCAGCCTCGGCTCATTCATCAAGGCCCTGCCGATAGCTACTCTCTGTCTCTCTCCGCCGGACAACTGATAAGGCTTATGTCCGGCCCGTTCAGACAATCCAAGCTGCCCAAGCAGCTCTCTGGCCCGCCTTTTAGCCCATCTACGGCATGCAAACCAGCCGACAACGCTCTTGCCCGCCATAACCGGCAAAAAAACATTTTCCAACACACTTAATTCGTCCAACAAGTGATAAAACTGAAATACAAATCCCACCATTTTGTTGCGAAATCTGTTCAGCTCGCCGCCACTATGCCGGTTCAAATCCCGGCCTTCAAACTTCACAATGCCCTTATTGGGCTTGTCCAACGTGCCCAATATATGTAAAAGCGTACTTTTGCCGCTGCCAGAGGCCCCCACGATGGCCACAAATTCGCCCTTTTTGACAGCCAAATCGACGCCTTTGAGCACTCTGACCTCGGTCGCACCCATTCGATAAGATTTATAAAGCCCTTCGGCCTTTAATATGAAATCGTCCTTACTCATATAATCACTAACCAAGGGACCCCGCTTTGCGGGAACCCAATGCTGTCCTTCCAAAACTTGTTCACAATGACAAAGTAATTAACAATAGTCAATAGTCAATTACAACTGGTTCACCTGCAAAATCTCTACCGGCTTTTGCTTCGCGGCCAGCCGGCTCGGCAGCAATGCACCGACCAAACAGGCAATAATCGCCGAAAGGACAATTACCCCCAAAACTTTTGGGTCCACCCGGTTTGGCACATCACCTATCGCATAAATTGTCCTGTCCCACAATTGGAACTTAAAATGTTCAAAAAGCCAATCCTCTATCTGGTTTATTTTCAGCAAAAACAGCCACCCACCAAATAAGCCTATACAAGAACCTAAAAGGCCGACTAAAAAAGCAAAACCGGAAAATAATTCAATAATATCTACGTTCGAGGCACCTATGCTCTTCAATATCCCTATGTCTTTACTCTTATGGCTGATAAGCATATAAAACACAACAAAAACGATAAAAACGGTCGTAATCCCCACAAAAGCGAACATAACAGTCATCACCATTTGTTCCTTCTCCATAGGAGCGATGGACGAACGTCTGTAATCCTTCCAGCTTTGGACAGCAACGGTATTCAATAAGTACGCTTGTGTTTCGCCGGCCTTTTCCTGTTTGAATTTTTGCCATAGTGAAACGACTTTTTCACATCCGCTCTGCGGTTTGACATCCGGCATAAACTTTATATGGATAGCACCGGCTCTCTTGAGCGGCCCGTCCATACCGCAAAGCCGCTGGGCATCTTCGAATGGCAGATAGACTAATGAAAAGTCCTCGCGGGCCAAACCGCTGTGTGATGCATCGCTGTAGTAAAAAGTTTTTGTATTAACCAAACCGGCACCTGCTTTCGACAAAGCCCCTCTTGCAGTAAGGGGAAAACAACTTATAGAAAAACTCTCCCGCACAGGACCGGCCTGGTAAAAATACCCACTATTGGCATCGCGCTCCAGCACCAGGTCAATCCCCAGCACACAACCCAAAAGATTTGGGTCATAGGACGGTTCAAATACTTTGGATACATCGCCTTTATGATAATGCAGTGTATCTCCAAAACCCGTTGCCCGGCTATGCCTGCCCGGCTCGATGCCCATAATCTCAAGACCTCTGCTTCGTTCTGAACCTTTGCGATTTATCAGAGCATAGCTTTTAATCACGGGTGAAACGGCTTTAACAAAATCCTTCTGCTCCAGTATATTTACAAAATCTTCATAATACGCAAAGCCCACTAATGATTCGGTTCCGACGACACAATCCCCCACAAAATCGTGGTTTTTCTGCCTGAAATCGCTCACCAGACCCGCCATTACGGTCATCACTACAACGACAATAAAAACGCAAAGAGCAACTGCAAGCACCGCAAAATATGTTATGCGTCGCTTTATCAAATACCTGAATGCAAGAATTACCTTGTACATAAATTAAAATTCGAATATCGAAATCCAAAACAATATCGAAATTCAAATTTTCAAATGTTCAAAACTTTAAGTTTTGGATTTTAGCCAATTGAATTTGTTTCGAATTTTGGATTTCGTGCTTCGTATTTATCTTCTGTATTGTTATTCATATCTAAGAATCTCAATCGGCTTTGTTGCCGCCGCGACAAGAGCCGGTATCAACGTTCCAATAGCTGCAGCTAAGATTGCTAACAATACAATAGGCAAAGCCGATGCCCAATCAACCTCGTTAGGTATCTTACTAAACATATACACGCTGCTCTTCCACAGTTTCAATCCAAAGATTATCCTTATCCAGTCCTCAATCATATTGATGTTTTTTGTAAAGACGTATCCCAGAACAGCTCCAATGCCTGAGCCGACTATTCCAATACAAATACCAAATCCGACAAAAATCCAGGCCACTGAGCTACCCGAAGCTCCGCAGCTTTTTATTATCGCAATGTCCTTCTGCTTCAGCCTGACTATCATATAGAATATGCAGAATACCAGCAGAATAACGCCAAAACTCACTACACCAAATATCAATAACAAAAGCCCCATTTGCTTTCGATACGCAGCAACATACCGGCTTTGCATCTGCTTAGCTGTTTCAATACTCGTATATTGTAGAAGGTACGGGTCCGCTTCCAAATGTTCTATAACGAAACTACGCCATACGCCACGAATCACCGCTAATGCGGCATCTGTTTCTGCATTATCTGCCAGTTTTATTTGAATTTGGCTGGCAACCGGCAAGGCTTCATCAGGATACAAGGTTTTTTGCAGCTCTTCTATCGGCAGATAAACACAATTTTTATCAAACTGATAGACTCCTGTTTCAACGACATCCGCAATTGTAAACTGCATGACTTTTCTTTTGACTTCTGCTCGCCCGCCTTCCTCGTCTGCTTGTGATACAGTCCCTGTAGTAAGAACAACCTGCTGACCGAACAGCTTTTCAACTGCATCAAAATCATACTTATCAGTCTTTTCGTCAGGCTCCGCCACAACCCCTATTCCCACGAAGCCCCCGACCCCTCCTTCAAAGCCGTTCGTTTGAAAAGATGGTTCACCACGCGACTGTCTTTGTCTGAGCAAATACCGGTCAAAATCCATCACTTTTGCTCGTCGCACAGGCTCAATCCCCCAAATTTCCACCGCACGCACATTGCCTTTGCCCAAATGTAAAAGGCCCTGAGCCGACAGCACCGCTGTTGCTGCCTCCACCACCTCAGTTTGCTCTAAGCGCTCGATAAACAGCTCGTATTTTGCAAACTTAGTCAGCGGGGCAAGGACCACATCACCTATTGCTTCAACCGCTGCTTGCTGGAACGCATTGATAAAACCGGTGAACAAACTGGCAACAACTATCAACAAAGATACAGAAAGAGCAACCGCAGCAATACTCAAGAATACAATCTTTTTCTTGCGCAAATATCGCAGCCATAGAAATAGTTTTAACATAGCACTAATCGTAAGTATTTTAACCGCTAATGTTTAGCCCCACGTTTTACGTAGGGTTCAGTTCTAACCCTTTGCAGGTCTTAGAAGTGGAAACAGTTTCGTAGGGTGGGCTTGCTACTCTGCGAAGTAGATTCGCTACGTAGCACGAGTTAGCTCACCGAATAAAACTCCCCGCATCATCTTGGTGGGGCATCCATTCTCCGTCCCGAGAAAATCGGGACTGCGAAGGACGAAAGCCCCACCCTACCAGTAACCACCACATGTATTTATTGTGTTACAGACCACTATTACCATCCGCTAATTTAGGCCTTAGAAGTGGAAACAGCACCACATCACGAATATTCTCAGCACCGGTCAGAACCATTACCAATCTGTCGATTCCAATACCCAGCCCCCCGGCCGGAGGCATACCGTATTTCAATGCCGTTATATAATCTCTGTCCATCTTTGTCAGCGATTCTTCCTGCCCGCGAAGCTGAATAAGGAAATTCTCATATTGCTCGGCGGGGTCATTCAGCTCCGTATAAGCATTAGCCAATTCCATCCGGGCGATAAACAGTTCAAACCGCTCGGCGAATTTGGCATTGTCTTTTTTCCTCCTGGCTAACGGACACAACGCAGCCGGATAATCGAGCACAAACGTCGGGTTATTGAGGTTATTCTCTACAGCGGCTTCAAACACCTCATTGACAACAACCGCATCGTCCATATCCGCTTCATCCAGTAAGAGCTGCCTTGCTTTTGCCCTGACATCCTCTATATCATCAATATCGCAGCCGCTATATTCTTTCAGCAGCTCTGAGTATTTTGCCCGACGCCAGGGCCGGGTAAAATCTATCGTTAAATCGCCGAATTTAACCTGCTTAGCCTCGCAGTATTTCTCCACGCAAAGCCCAATTATCTCCTCGGTCAAATCCATCATCACGTTGTAATCCCCGTAGGCCTGATACACTTCGAGCATTGTAAATTCCGGATTATGCTGTCGGCTCAATCCTTCGTT
>JBAQFY010000020.1:0-2913 GCA_049287505.1 Sedimentisphaerales bacterium
CACTGATGGGCCGGTGAACAATGTTAGAGTGAATACGGCCGTTGGGGCAATGGCAGTGCGGACATCTTCTCTCAAGTTTTAGCTCACAGCCGACCGATGGAACATTATAGCGAATCATTTTTGGCCTTCTTGCTAATGGGTCTTCTATTCACGTCGGCAAAGAGGCCATTTTTCTATCACTTCAATCACAAATCTTGGGACGATTACTTCCTGTGCGATATCATTGATGCTTGTGAAATAAAGGAATCTATTATGAAAACGGGGAGCATAAAATGGGTTGTTTTTGAACACCCCCAAACGAGCCTTCGGCGAACTCAGGCCAGGGTTTGAGGGGGCGCCGCCCAGTCAGACATTGATGGTGGGGTAAAACTCTGCATTACCACTTTTCAATAGCGGACGAGAATATCGAATTCTTCGACCGTGCTCAGGACAGGTATCGAACAAGGAATGTCGAATAATGAAGGACAGAAGGAGTTAAATGGTTATCAGGTGAACAGGAAATCAGGATGCAGAGTAGCAGTAATCAGGGTATCAGGTAAAAAAACAGAGGACGGAAGGCAGGATAATCATACACCATTACATTTACCTAAAGGGATTGTAGTTTTCCCGAAAGGGACGCCTTGCGGCGGAGACACTGTCAGCCCTTTTTTATCGGCGGCACAGAGCACAGAGTAAATAGAGGAATTGGTGCGTTTGGCCACCTCATTATGGAATGCTCGGCACATAAAAAAAGACTGATGACTCCTCTTAGCCATCAGTCTCTCCTCTTCCATTGCCCCGTTTCTGGGATACCCAAAGCCTCTCCGCAATTATGTTAAATAACGCTACAAAATGTCTTATAAGCTATTGAAAGGCAATACCAACACCAATCTCCGCACTTTCGAGCAGATTCTTGCGGTCCACCCTGACAACTTTGCCGGTTTTGATACGTGCAAATTGTCCTTTTTCCTTTGCCAAGGCCTCTGTGCGCGGGAAATTAAGCTCTACAACATGGCCTGACCTGATTGGTGCCGTTACCGGAAGTGTAATAAAGACGCCTGTTTTGCTAATATTGCAGCTTCGACCGTTAAAAAACCTGTTGGCTTCCGGTACCCAAACGCTAACAGGCCAGGAGACGATGTTCCGGCTATCCTTACGCTGCTCAGTTAAAACCTGCATAATTTCAACCTCCCTTAAATCAATATTCCTTCGATGATAACTTTTATCGGCAATGTTAAATTGGATAGATTAGCAGATTTAGGCAAAATAATGAGTTTTCTCCTAAAAACTTTTTTTAGCTTTACATATCGATGTGGTATGCAGTTTTTATCGGCCCAATCTTAACAAAAAGGAAAATAATCCTTGACAGGAATACGGCCAATCTGGTATAAAATTATTGAGGTTTACGTCCGAAAAGATTCTGTTCCGCTGATAAGCTGTATCTTTGATGTATTTCAAAAGAGGAGGAGTTATTATGCAAGACACAGGGTTAGTTGTAACGGCGGCTTTGTGCTTCGTAGGGGTGATTTTCGCATTTCAACAGACAATTCATAAGTTGAAAACAAAGAGGGTTTTGGCGTGTGGCCAAAGCGTATTTCATAATTATTTTAAGTTTTTTAAGGAGGACTATTATGTCTAAAAAATCGATTTATTTGGTTTCTTTTGTTTTGGTGCTGGGCCTGGTCCTAACGAGCGTAGCCGGCGCTGCCGACCCTGACCTTATCGGGTGGTGGCCCTTGAATGAAGGCTCCGGGGATATTGCTATTGATTTGTCCGGCTCCGGCAATGATGGGACCATAAACAACGCCGCCAGTGGTGGTCTTGGTAGTGGCGGTTCGGTCTGGGTTAATGACCCGGAGCATGGCATGGTTATTAGCTTCAATGGAAACGACAGCAGCGGCGCAGTTGTTATCACCGACCTGATTATTCCATTCATGAGCATGGACAACGATTTTACATGGGCATTCTGGGCCAAGCAGCACGCCGATCAAGCTACGGACAACGATACGATCCTCGGCAATCGCTATGGCGGGACTACATCGCCGCTTCAGTTCATCAAGTTCACACCGACGAGGTTTGAGTTCTACAATGACGATGGTAGTTACTCAGAGGGTATTAATTACACGGCTGTCCCAGGTGGCGTATGGGTCCATCACGTAATCGTTAAGGATGGAAAATCCCTTACCTATTATCGCAATGGTGAGGAGGCGGGAACCAATACTATCTCTAAAACCATCGATGAGAATCCCTTCTACATGGGTGCCGACGCCACAGCGGAGCATTGGCAAGGCTACATGAGTGACGTGCGCCTCTATACAAAGGCGCTTACGGTGCTCGAGATTCTGGGCGTTATGGAAGGAACGGGTGAGGTGTGGCCATACGCCTCGTCGCCAACCCCGCGTGATGACACCTTGCATAAAGATACCTGGGTGAACATTTCCTGGAGGCCGGGAGGTCGTGCGGTCTCGCACGATGTGTATTTGGGCGACAATTTTGACGATGTGAACGCCGGTGCCGAAGGCACATTCCGGGGCAACCAGGCCACGACGTTTTTCGTTGCCGGCTTTCCCGGATTTCCTTATCCGGATGGTCTTGTTCCGGGTACGACATATTACTGGCGAATCGATGAGGTCAATGAGCTGAACCCGGACAGTCCATGGAAAGGCGATGTCTGGAGCTTCAGTATTCCTCCTAAGACCGCATACAGTGCCAAGCCGGCTGATGGTGCCGAGCTTGTAGCTACAGATGTGAAGCTTAGCTGGACGGGAGGTTTCGGTGCGAAATTGCATACCGTATATTTCGGCGATAATTTTGACAATGTGAACAACGCCACAGGCGGCCTTCCTCAGGGAACTATGACCTATAATCCCGGCCCACTTAAATCAGGCAAGACTTACTACTGGCGTGTCGATGAGTTTGATATTATCGACACAT
>JBAQFY010000021.1:0-7822 GCA_049287505.1 Sedimentisphaerales bacterium
ACGATTACGATGACTTGCGATTCGCTGCTTGTCAGGCATGGCAAGCGGTATGTCTTGAACCGTCCCTTATCCGTAGCATATGCCACTGCACTTATGTTGAGCGCAAAAATTTATTATGATTGGTATAATTTGGATTTGTCCGTTCTCCGTAGTATTACTACGAAGGATGAATTTAGGATTTAGTGACCTGTCCTGAGCGTAGTCGAATGGATTAGTATTTCGGATTTCAGACTACCATATAACTCCTTATGCAAGAAAAACTTATAATCAATCGTCTGTATTCTGTAGTTTGTCATCTGTCCTCTGTCGTCTGCCCTCTACATCTGTCGAGAACCCTCTACAAATCAGCTCTTTTTATGCAAAACAAACCCAATCTTGTCCGCCGTAGGCGGATTGCAAATGAATGTAAGTATCTATAATACAACGGATTATGAAAATAAATCCAATCGGACACTTGGTGAAAACAAACCCAATTCAAACCCAATCAAACCCAATCTTGTCCGCCGTAGGCGGATTGCAAATGAACATAAGTTTTATTATAACAATGAATTATGAAAAATTTATCCCGCTGGCCGGATATAAAAAACAAACCCAATCAAAGCCAATTTCAAATCGTGCAAAAAATAGCTGGCCAAAAGCTAAATTAAAGCTATAATAGTATTGCTGAATGAATTTTTTGGAGATTTCTTATGTGTGACGAATGCGGTTGCGGCGAAGTTAATACCGAAAAGACTTTGGAAGAAAAGGTCAAGGACATAATCGAGGCTATTCGCGAAAGTCTGCAAAGCCATGGTGGCGATGTTGAGCTGGTCGAAATAGATGACGACAACACCGTCAAAGTCCGCCTGCAGGGGGCCTGTCAGGGTTGCCCCGGGGCTACGATGACGATGAAAATGGGAATCGAAAGAATCCTGAAAGAGAGGGTTCCTGAGGTCAAAGAAGTCGTCGCCGTGGACTAATCCCGTTAGAAAGTCTGCTGCCGGCAGAGCAAACGCTATATGTCTCATTTGGGTTCCCGCAAGGCGGGGTCCCTCTAACGGGGTAAACACAGCTAAAAAACAATTTTTTCCAGCTCTATTGTCTGAAACATACCCAGCAAATCATTGATTGGGGACAATGTATATTCTATGGCTTTAACAGCCGGATAGCTAAACGATGGAACTAATTGACGCAATATCAAGCCGCCGCTAAGCACGTATCGCAAAGGTGTGTGATTGCGCATACTGACGATTCTCAATGAGGGGAATTCTCTTTCAAATATTTTTCGGTCGCGCCAAAAGATTATCCAGGCAAGTGCACCATTTTCACCTGAAAGAGGCCCTGACTCTTGCAGGGTTCCCGCTTTGCCTGTCTCGGCTTGGCCAAGCCGAGACGGGCAGGGTCCAAATTCCCGTTTTGCCTGCCCCCGACAGCACCATTCGGGGGCTTGCGTGTCAAAAGCCTCGTGATGGAATTTTTTATAAATGAACCTTGACCACAATGTATTTGCCGGTTCAATCATTACGACTTTACCGCCAATTTTAAGGCACCGCAAAGCCTCTTTGAAAAAAGCTTTCGGTTCAGTTATATGATGAAGAACATTGAACATAAAAAAAGCATCCACGCTTGCTTGCTCGAATGGCATATCAAGGGCTGAGAAAATCTTATCCACATTAGGCAATTCAAGAACATCGGATGTAATTATGTTGCCGATTATCTCTTTAATAAAGCCTCCGCCGCTGCCAAGCTCAACAAGCACCTTGTTTTCAGAATCAGACACTGCCTTTTTAAACTGTTTATAAAAATCGATATATAATTTTTTGAGGAAAGGCTTTTTCTGTATAATCTCCGCGTGCAATAATGTAGTAGCAGCGTCATCAAGGTTTTCAATGCCCATTGTCTCAGGTAGTTTGAGCCATTCAATGATCTTCATAATCCTCTCAGCCACCTAATCCTGTTAAACGCCAAGGCTAACCTTCAGAGCCACTCTTGACAAAATGTCCAATCTCATAGACCGGCCCGAATAAAGAGGGGATGCTTTGCATCTGAAAAACTCGCACCTTATCCAAAACGCTGTCGGCGGCATCGAACACATCCTCTTCTGTGGAAAAATGATGCTCACAGATGTTGTAGCCTAATAGCCGGAATATAAATATCATGAAGCCTCGCTCAATCGGCACACCATATATCGCCTGGCCGCCCGGCCTAAGGACTCGGCGAATCTCTCGAAAGGCCTGCATTTGCTCAAATGGCTTTAAGTGCTCAAGAATACTTATCAGCAAAACAGTATCAAAAAAATCATCATCATACGGCATAGATAACACACTGCCGTTCTGCAAACGCGTCTCAATCTGCCTTGCCTTAAAAACGGCCTCAACATCCTTGACCAGCACGTTAAGGTCAAGCCCATGAATTTCTTTATACTTATCATTAAGATTTAGAAATGTTACACCGGAGCCAAAACCTATTTCCAGAACGCGCTGACCGCCCGTGCACTCAGCTAAGCACAGTTCAATCCGTCGGCGGAACATCTTACCGATGACAGGCCGGAAGTAGAATCGAAGCGGGTCATTTCGGTCCACGCCGGCGTATTCACGGTAAGGTAGCAGCTTCAGCTTGGGTATCCCGCACTTACTTTGGTTTCTTTTCATAACGGCTCCCAGAAGTGAATCCCCTTAGGTCAAAGTAAGTGCGGGATTCCAAGCCACTTGATTTTCTTAAATGCTATCCAGCTCATTCTAAGCAGCAGCCAGCCGTGTGTGAAACGGGTGATTTTTGTCCTGCCGTAAGTTCTTGCACAATAGGTTACCGGCACCTCGACCACCTTAAGGTTTTGCTTTATCGCTCCAAAGATAAGGTCAAAGTCACCGAAGGGGTCAAAATCACCAAAATACGAACGATTGGCCTCTATCAGCTTATAGTCTTCTCTGCGAATCATTTTCGTGCCGCAAAGGGTATCTCTGAATCTTTGGCCTAACAGCCAGCTAAACAATACGCCGAAAAACTTATTCCCAAAAAGATTCAAAAAACGCATAGCCCGCTTTTCCATCGGATAAACAAGCCGCGAACCGTTGATGAACTCGCCTTTACCGTCACGCAGCACTCTAAAGAACTTCGGCAAATCTTCAGGCCGAGACGTCAAATCCGCATCCTGGATAACCAGCACATCTCCTTGGCTAACGGCAAAACCTTTTCTTACCGCATCGCCCTTGCCCGCTCCCAGGTCCTGACGAATCAAACGAATATTTCTTTCCGGGTGGTTTGCTATCTGACGCTCTATCTCCTCGGCTGTGCCGTCCGTGCTGTTGCCCTCAACGAAGATTATCTCCGTTTCCCGACCCATCCGGGGGATTCGTTTCACCGCATCTTCGATATTACCGCGCTCATTTCTGCACGGAACTATGACCGAAACGGACAAATCCTCGTCGCGCAGAACAGCGGAGGCCGGACGGGCTATGACAAGCTCCACTAAATTGAAAAAGCGAAACCCGGGCAGTAAGGAAAGAAAATAATTGCAAATAGCTGTCAACGGTGGAATACGCTTCGGCATCATCAGATAGGACGTGGTGCGTATAACGTCGTAGTCGGCCAATTTGAGCAGGTTTGCAATATCTTCAGGGGGAAGCCAGTTTTGATATGAGTAAGGCCGACGAATCCCAACAAGCGAGCCTAAGCTCAAAATACCTTCCCAGAGATAATTATAATAGGTTATTACAATCCGTGTGCTTTCTTTAGTTAGCGGACGAATGCGTTCCAGCACCTGCTGAATGTCGTGCCATCGACCAAGGGAATTACATATCAAGACGTAATCAAATTTCTCATCGAGCTCCAGCTCATGCGGGTCCATCTTATAGAATTTGAGATGGCCGAATCGTTTCTTTGCCAATTCAATCATCTCCGGGTCGGCATCAACTCCGACACCATAGCTCGGCTTAACCGCCGCCAGCAGGTCGCCGCATTCACAACCAATATGTAGAACTCTGCTGTTCGGGCGGACAACAAATTTATAGATTTTATCCAGCCAGCTATAATAGTACGAATTGCGTCTTCTCCAGCGGGGCTCCATCTCTTCGCTCGATTGTACGCCTTTCTTCTTGTTGGACGGTTGTGATGTTTGATTTTCTGACTCAGCCATAAGCTCAGTTCCTGAGTTCTCCGTCCTTAGGCTAATTCAAATGTTCAAAGACACTGTTGGTGTTAGGCTTTTCAATTACCCCTCTCTCGGTAATGATAGCGGCAATATCCTGTGCCTGGGTAATGTCAAAAGCCGGATTGTAAATGTCAACTCCTTCCGGTGCAGTCTTTCTGTCGCCAAAGAACGCCACTTCGTCAGCCGGCCTTTGTTCAATGGGTATCTCGGCTCCGCTTTTAATACTCAAATCGAACGTGCTTGAAGGTGCGGCAATATAAAACGGTATTCCGTGTTCTCTGGCGAGAATGCTCAGGCTGTAAGTACCAATCTTATTTGCCGTATCACCATTTGCCGCAATCCTGTCCGCACCTGTTATAACGGCATCGACCCTGCCCTGCTTCATCAGGTAAGCCGCCATATTGTCACAAATCACTGTAACATCAATTCCCGCCTGCTTGAGCTCCCAGGCCGTTAACCGAGCACCCTGCAGTAAGGGCCGGGTCTCATCTGCATAAACCCTGAACTTCTTTCCGTTTTTATGCGCCTCAAACATTACCGACAAGGCGGTCCCTTGCCCCGCAGTCGCAAGTGCCCCTGCGTTGCAATGTGTCAAAATACCTGCGCCTTCTTTGATAAACCTTTCACCGTTTTGCCCAATCCGTCGGCACATATCCACGTCTTCCCGATAGATGGCATTTGCTTCAGCCAAAACAGCCTCGCGAAAGCCCTGTAACGTTACTTCAGATTTTGTGGGGACAAACTCTTCGGCACTTCGCTGAACTCTTTCCAGCGCCCAGAACAAATTTACCGCTGTGGGACGTGATGATGCCAAATACCCGGCAGATTCAGCAAGTACTTTAAGTCCCTGCTCTATACCATCCGCAGGATTAAGCTTTTGCATAGCTAAAACAAGTCCGTAAGCAGCCGAGACACCGATAGCCGGAGCTCCGCGAACAGTAAGTGTTTTTATTGCTTCGTAAAGCTGCTCGACAGTGCGGCATTGCAGCTTAACAAATTCAGCAGGTAATCGCCGCTGGTCTATAAGCTCCAGAAAGCCGTCAACACCGCCAATCCATTTAAGCGCTGGAACAATCATAAATATCTTTTCTCGGACATCATGTTCGGATTATCTATCAGCTCTGGCGCCGCCGCCACCCATAACCTTCTGGACCTCGCTTAAACTGGCGGTGGTCGTATCGCCGGGTGTAGTCATTGCCAGAGCACCATGGGCGGCACCATAGTTCACCGCTTCTTGGGGTGTTTTCCCCTCCATAAAAGCATATATCAGGCCGGATGCAAAGCTGTCACCGCCGCCGACACGGTCGTATATCTCGAGGTCCGGCCTGAGCGTAGCATCGTGAAATTCACCGTCTGCATAGACAATTGCACCCCAGTCGTTGACCGATGCGGTCTTGGCGTTTCGAAGCGTTGTGGCTACGACTTTGAAATTTGGAAACTCCTTCGTAACCTGCTCAATCATTTTCTTGAAATTCGTCGGGTCGAGCTTAGAAAAGCTCTTGCCGGTGCCTTTTACTTCAAAACCCAGAGCGGCTGTGAAGTCTTCTTCATTTCCGAGCATTACATCCACGTGCGGCGCGATAGCACGATTGACTTCCATTGCCTTTTCCTGACCGCCTATATCCTTCCACAGCGAATTGCGAAAGTTCAGGTCGTAGGAAACTACGGTGCCGTGTTTTTTAGCTGTTGTAACAGCTTCGATGATAACATCAGGTGTCGTCTGCGAGAGCCCTGCAAAAATGCCTCCGGTGTGGAACCATCGGATGCCGTCGGCGCCGAATATGCTCTCCCAGTCGATGTCGCCTTTCTTTAGCTGCGAAGCGGCGCTGTTAGCCCTGTCCGAACAGCCCACGGCTGCCCGTACGCCAAAACCGCGCTCGGTGAAATTCAGGCCAATCCTGACTTTCCTGCCGACGCCGTCGTAAGGCACCCATTTGATATATTCCATACCCACGCCGCCCTGATACATCAAATCCTCGAGCAATCTCCCCACGGGATTATCCACAAGGGCGGTAACAACCGCAGCTCTTTGAGAGAAACAGCGCTTAAGACCCCTGGCAACGTTATATTCTCCGCCGCCCTCCCAAACCCGAAAATGCCTTGTCGTATGAATCCTCTCTTCGCCCGGGTCCAGTCGAATCATTATCTCACCTAACGAGAGTATGTCGTACTTGCATTCCGATTTCGGCTTTAAATCGATTACCGCCATAGAAAGCCTCCTTTTTGATTTACGCCTGCACCTGTGGTTTCTGCCGCAAGGCATCCTGTGGACTGCCCGGGTAGCCGCAGGCACAGGTGTTAGCTGCTATAGATTTTTCCTTCCCTGTAATCCATCCAGGCCGGCTCGAACGCCTTTCTTTCAGTTGGTGCCGGCCTTAATTTAATGTTTCTATACCGGAACAAATCAGGCGAGCTTTCGTCATATTCAATCTGCAGGATAGAACTTCTTAACGACTCGTTCTCAGGTTTGAACTTCAAAGGCTTATTTGTGGCTTTGTCAATCACGTCGGGATGTATCTCAATACCATCTTCGGAAAGGACAAGATGCGAACCCCGCGAACCGCTGCCTTGTTTGAGCAATTCCACAACAGCCTTTAGATACGCAACGCTTGCAAGGGCCAGATGCTCGGCCCGGATAGCTGTAATGAAAGCCTCGGCGCTTTTTGAATTAAATCCTTTTTGTTTTATGCCTTTGTATAGCTTTAACGCATCTTTCAGGGCCTTTTGAGCATCATTCAACTCTCTGATATGTCCCCCCGACGCGGTCATCCGGCTTCGGACCTCGTCAAGAACATCCTCAGGCTCAAAATCGGAGGAGCTTGCATACCGCTCAAAACCCGCGACAATGTCACTTAACTGCCGGTCAATCTCAGACTGTTTGCTGGCCCCTGCATCTCCCGACGCAAGTCGGGGCAGCGGGTCCGGGTAATCCGGCAGCTCGCAGCCATAGACATTTGCAATATATTCGGCTGCTCGAAGCCCGCCGGTCTGGCCGGCGTTAAGAGCAGAGCCGCCGGGACGTTTTACCCCGTGAGTGCCGGCCATCTCACCGATAACAAAGGTCTGTGGTATGTTGGACTCCCACCATTTGTTCACGGCAAACCCGCCGTTGTTATGCTGGGCACAGACCGCAATTTCGAGCGGCTCCGAATATAAATCAATACCGTTTTCCTTATATATCTCGATAGCAGGGGTATTCATATATGCTAACCGTTCGATAGGCGTTTTCTGCAGTGCGCCGGCCTTTTCCAAATACTCCTTAGCTTCCGGCTCAAGGTCATCAATGTCAAATTCATCCATTGAATCACTACCTATGGGATTGTGTAGGAAGTCCATATAGACCCGTCTGCCTTTTTGGGTTTCGTTGAATACCAGGATGTCAATCAGTGATGATTGCCCCGCCGAAGGCGGGTTTCCTACAGACCCAGCATTGCTGGGCTCGATGCGCTGCGGGTCAAAGGGCCATTGGTACCCTTTAAGAAAAATATTCGTTGCCATTTTACTCATCGACGGGAAAAAGCCCGTCAGAAATTCTTTCTTGTCTTTACCCCCGCTCTTGCTTTCGCAAGAAAACGCGGGGGCATCAGTGCTGAATATTCGCGGAATCGCCTGCATATAAGTGCCGGAAACGTTCCAGCGGAATTTGATACTCGCCAGGCCGAACTGCGACTCGGTCAGGTTAGCCCCAATCAG
>JBAQFY010000022.1:0-18060 GCA_049287505.1 Sedimentisphaerales bacterium
ATTTTTTGGTGGCACGGCCATCTTGGCCGTGTTATCACGGGCTGCTCGCCGTGCTACGCTCGTCGCAGCAGGGAAGCCCGTGCCACATCAGGAAACTGCTGATTCAGTTGTCTGGCTAAACACGTACACCCCTTTTGGGGTGATGAGCCTTTACCCGCGTAAGCGGGTGTCAAACAGCAGGTTTGGGTTCCCGCCTTGCGGGGTCCCTTTCAATTGTCATTATCTTAGTTAAACTAAATCCAACATATGGTTCTTACAACCGCGGCGCGAGCATATCTGCACTATACCCCCGCCGTCTATGAGCATTGGCACCATTGGCGCAGCGCATACCGAGCAATCCAAGGTGCTGGGAAATCCCACACCACAATGCGGGCAAAGAAAGCTCGCTACCGAGTCTGTGGGAACGTCAAACTCGGAAGCAAAATTGTAACTACCATACAGGCAGGAAAGCCTAAGCCAACCTTGCTTGTGGTCCGAGGATATGGTTACCCTGATGGACGGTTGGCCGTCAATGGCAAAGGTCTCGTCTTTGAGGCTATGATTACAATGGGGACAACTTACCTGGACGGGGAAGATTCGTTTATCATCTTCGAGCCGAAGTTTGCCAAGTCCGTTTCTGGCGTCATCTAATAATTGGCTAACCCTTGATTTTCTGACTTTCGAGAAGTAATGGCCGTCGATAACAACAACCGGTCCAAGAGCACAGGCCCCCAGGCAGTTCACCGTCTCCAGTGTAAATTCCATATCTTCAGTCGTTTGGCCGGCTTTGATTCCCAACTGACGTTCAAACTCTTCGACGACCCGCGGCGCGCCTCGAACGTGGCAGGCCGTACCAAGACACGCATAGATAAGATGCCTGCCTCGGGGTTGCAAACTGAACGAACGATAAAATGTTGCAACGCTATATACATCGACCAGAGGACGGCCTGTCTCGCTGCTCACTATTCTTAGCGATTCTTCGGGAAGGTAGCCATATTCATCCTGAATCTCTTCGAGAATGGCGATAAGTCTGCCTTTGTCCTCAGTATGCTTTTCCAGGATTCTTAGGATGTCTGTCGAATTCACTTATTAAGGTCCCCTTCATTTGAAAAGGAATAGATGCCGGTTTGTCGTTGTCGAAGCTGGCCCGCCAATCAGCGTGGCGGGCTGGTATCGAAACTGGAGGCTGGAAGGAGCGAGATTCGAGTTTCCAGGGCGAGCATCGGTACGAGCATCGACAACCTTAAACGTAGCCGTTGCGTAAATATTGTCTTTATCTAAGAACGTAGGGTATTGATTCATTCTATCGATATTCCTCACAATGCCAGATGCCTCCTTCGGGTTTTGGAAAGGTGCAGGTTTGACGGCCTTCACAATCGCTGCAAAGTCCAATGAATCCCGCCCGTCGAAGACGAGACGGGATAAATTCAGTTGAATCTTTGTCCTTAGCAGCAGAAGAGTCCATCGCTAACGGTTGCTCTTTTTCGGGAGGAATTATCGAAACTGTGGTTTCAATCTCGAACTCTTCGCAGTAAAAGGCCGGTTTGGCAGACTCTCGCGGAAACGTGCAGGACGAGGCGTTCCTGCAACTCATACATAGCCCAAAGTATCTAATATTTTCCGGCATAGCTTGCTCCTTACTCTGCGCTTCGTGACTATCTGAGATAATGCAAAAACAATACCACCTATTGAAGAACAGGAAAATACAACCATTTATGCCTGGTTTGGCGGATGATGCAACGAGCGAATTTCTTAACTAATAGAACGGAATCAAGGATTTTGATGACATTGATTTTTTCGAAGCGATTCGGTTTATTATGCTGTTGTAGATGCTGACAAGGAGCACAAAGGTGGGGAGATTTGAGCCGCTGGGGAGAAATTACCCAGTGGTAGGAATTCAGGATGGAGACTGCTCGGCCCTTTTGAGCTTTTCACGCAGTGTCTTGCGGTCGATGCCGAGTATCTCTGCTGCACGGGTTTTGTTGCCGTCAACGCTTGCCAGAACATTGGTGATATATTCGTTCTCCACCTCGGCGAGAGTACGGGTAAATCCCATGTTCCGAAGAGCTGAAAACCGCATGAGAGAAGGCAAATCGGGAACTTCTATGAGGTCACCATCGGTCATTACCACAAGACGCTGGATTACATTCTCTAATTCCCTTACATTTCCCGGCCAATTATAGCTCCTGAGATTTCGCAAGGCTTCATCGGAAAATCGGGGCGGAGCCTTACCTGATTCGGCTGCAAACTGAGTTAGAAAATGATGAGCCAGTAATAAGATGTCGTCTCCCCTTTCTCTTAGAGGCGGGATAACAATCGTAATGACATTAAGGCGATAAAATAAATCTTCGCGGAAGAGCCCTTTCTTCACTAAGCCCTGCAGGTCCTTGTTGGTTGCAGCCAGAATTCTCACATCGACTTTCCGCGTTCGATTGGAGCCGACCATACAAACTTCTTTATCCTGGAGCACGCGGAGCAGTTTGACCTGCATCGCCAGACTCATATTGCTGATTTCATCAAGAAAAATCGTTCCGCCGTCTGCAGCATGAAAGAATCCCGCACGTGATTCTGTCGCTCCGGTAAAGGCACCCTTTACATGCCCAAACAATTCGCTTTCAAGCAGCCCTTCCGGAATACCTCCACAATTGACGGGCACAAAAGGTGCTGAGGACCTGACGCTGCTATAATGAACAGCTCTTGCCGCAAGCTCCTTGCCTGTACCACTTTCCCCTGTAATGAGCACAGTGGCTGACGCAGAAGAAGCTTTACTTATGGCGATGAATACCTCGTGCATACCTTCGGAGCGGCCGATAAGACCTTTGTGTGCAGGAACTGCCTGGTCCCCGATAAATCGGGGTTCAGACGTGCGCATCCTTGCTTTTTCGAGCACACGCTGAACGGCAGATAAAAGCTCGGTGTCCGTGAAAGGTTTGGCTAAAAATTCTTCGGCCCCGGTTTTGATAGCCTCTACCGCACCCTCAATCGACGGGTAGCCCGTTATCATCATGACCTCGGTATTTTTGAAATTCTCTCGAATATGCCTTACCAGGTCCATGCCGCTGATATTAGGCATCTTAAGGTCGGTTATAACCAGGTCCAATCGTGTCTGCTCAAGAATTTCAATTGCTTCAGAGACGCCTGGCGCAGTAAAAACCTGATAGCCTGCTGCTGTCAGATTTCTCCGTAGAACCTCCAGCGTGTTCGCAGAATCATCTACTATCAAAATGCGCTCTTTCCCGGGGGAGGACGACATATTAAGCAATTTCCTCCTTATTCTTCGGCTCTACCACCGGCAGTTGAATTTCGAACCGAGTACCACAGCCTGGTTTGCTCTGGACATTAATCGAACCGCCGTGGGCGGTAACGATTCCATATACTACAGGCAAACCCAAACCCGTTCCATGTCCGACATCTTTTGTCGTGAAGAATGGGACAAATATTTTATCAAGAACATCCTTGGCCATACCGGTGCCCGTATCTTCAACACTAAGACAAATGTTATGGTCGCAAAATTGTGTCTGAACCGTTATCTTGCCCGCTCCCGGCATTGACTGCAAGGCATTTACAACCAAATTAACCAGAAGCTGGTTCAATTGCCCCGGGTCGGCTGTGATTTCAGGCAGGTCCGCTGAAAGCCTGCGAACAAGTTCTATGCCTTCCCTGGCACATCGGGCTTCAAAAAAATAAAGTCCATTTTCGACTACCTGATTGAGATTGACGTGTGTTTTGTGAGGCGGTGCCTGTCGGGCAAAAACCAGAAGCTTCTGAATAATCTCCCGTGCATATAAAGAAGCGGCTTCGATTTTTGAAATGTCATGCTCGGCCGAGGCCGGTATCCCCGGACATTTCTTTGCCAACTGCGCAAATCCGAGAATATTTCCCAGCGGCTCATTTAGCTCATGAGCCACTCCAGCGGCAAGCATTCCGATTGTCGCCAGCCGCTCAGCGTGCAGAAGCTGACTATGAAGCTGCAGTTTGTCTTCCTCTGCCTGTTTTCTCTCAATAACCAACGCTACCTGTCTTGCTACAGCGTCAATTAGATTGCGTTCTTCCTTGAGAAACGGCCCTTCATCAAGCTCGGGCTTTTCCTCTACATAAACCAGCTCAATGACACCTCTCGGCACACCCCCCACAATAATCTCAGCCGTCTGTTTCCGGCGGCAATCATGGAAACCTTTGGTAATGTATGAAACTCCATCCAGGATTATTCTCGCGACAGCGGCTTCTGGGTACTGCCAGGCAGGAGGAAGGAGCTCCACAATGCGCCGGATAATTTCTTGCAATGACAGACCCGGCTGCCCGGCTATCTGAGCAATTCCATAAAGGCACGTTAGCTCCTTGACTCGCTCGGCCAAAGCGGCTTTTGCGGAGTATGATAACCGTTCATCTACCATCAGAATCCTCACATGTTAAGTGGAATTATAAAGCAGCAAACTTTTCTTGATGTTCTTTAGTCACCTCTGTTTGTCTGGAGGAGTTTACCACTTCTCTTGTCCCAGATGACGGTGCGGACCTTCATTCGGTGGTCGCCGTGGCAATCCGTGCAGACGATTTCATTTGGGTCGGTTTTGTCAAGGCCCCCCGGCTGCGGCTCGGGCCTTCGCCGAGACGAGCGCTCCGTCCAGCGAGCAACGACCTTTTCGGGCGGGACATCATCATCCTCATGGCAGCCTCGACCTCGACAAGTGGGAGCGGTCCTGTTCGGGTTCCGCTTCACCCAGTGAGCGATGATATTCCTGGGCGAGATATTATGAGCTTTATGGCAGCTTCGACAGGAGGGGTCGATTTTGTCGGCCGAGTATATGGTATCGGGAGGGGTTATGTTGTTTTCGTCGTTTTGGTGTGCGGAAGATTGGCCGTGGCAATTGACACAGCCGACGTCGGCCCCGGCATGGTCGTTAGCAAGGGATTCGGTCTTGTAATTGGCATGGCACACAAAGCAAGCTGTATTTTCGGCGGCAGCTCGGGCCGTTGCAACGGCAGAAGCTTCTTGCTTTTCCGTTGGTTCGTCGAGGAGCAGCGGAGCACTTGTATCGACTACAAGGGGTGGAGGTCCTCCTGTAGTTCCGGCTTCGTTCTCGGAGACAGCAGCCCACAGGATGCCTTGCGGCACAACCTGGATATCAGCCGGCTCAGACTCGGTTGAGGGTGAGCAGCTTAGAAAAGTTGAGGAGGTAAATGTAAGAAGCACTATGACAAAGGACAGAATACGGAGGACAGAGAACAGAGGACAGAAGACAGATAATCTGACATCTGACTTCTGACATCTGTCTTCTGACTTCTGACTTCTGCCTTCTGACGAAAGGCCATCGTCTATTCTTCTCATTTGTTGTCCTTATGACGAGGCACAGGGAAGCTCCGAGTATCAGACGTATTCCCAGTCTTTAAGCCACTGATAGTTGGGCGGCAGTGAAGCCCAGGCGCAATCCATTGCCCGGCCGAGCTCGGCTTTCTCCTTCAGGTCGAGCTCGCGGCGTTCCTTGACGGCAAGGGCGACGTTATCAACCTGCTGGACGCTGATAAGCCCCGGGATGGGCGCTGTTATGGCCTGGTTGCAGAGGATATAGCGGATGGCCAGACGCGCAAGACGATTGTCCTGTTCAGAGTATGGGCTGCCCGGCGAACTGTCACCCTTGAACAAAGAATTGCTGGCAAAAGGCTTAATGCCGAACCAGCCGACGTCGTATTTCTTGAGAGTGGTCCAGAGGCCTGATTCATCGGTGATGAGCTTGCTGTCAGCGGTATATGGGGTAAGGATGACCTCCATCTGGTCGGAGTACTTTTCGATGATTTTCTTCAAGTCATGCCTGTCATGTGATGAAATACCGATGAAGCGGGCCCGACCGGTTTTCTTTGCCCAATCGAGGGCCTTGGCAGCCTCTTCGACCTCTGCTGCAGTATGGCGGCTGCTTTCTACAAGGAGGCTGATTCGCCAGAGGTCAACGTAGTCAAGACCTGCTTCTTTCATTCCTTCGTCGAGGCCCTGCTGGAGCTTCGTGGCCGAGCGCCATTCTTCAAAGCGGCTTTCCTTGATGTGCCAGGAATAGCCGAAGTACATCTTGTCCCGACGGCCTTTGAGGGCCCTGGCGTAGGCAAGGATTTCCTCGCGGCAGGAAGCGTCAACGTAGTTGATGCCGCGCTCGATGCAGCAGGTAACAACATCATAGCGGTTTTTCTGGAAGTCAAGGCGGTCGATGTCTGTAGTCATCCAGCCTTCCGGCTCGCTGCCGCCTATTATCTTGACAAGGCGCTTCCAGTGCCCGCCGAGGCAAACGGCGGAAATCATAAGGCCGGTTCTGCCACATCGACGGTACTCCATATCGGAGTTGTAGTTTAGAATCTTGCGAGTATCTGCCGCGCTGGCACTGTCGGAAAGTGCAATCCCGGCACCAATGGCGGCGCCAACGACAGCACTATCCCGAATGAACCGACGACGTGTAAGCTTATCAACCATTTCACAAATCTCCTGACCTCTCCCGGTTGTTCCGGGATACTATTTCAGTTGATATTTTCTTTTTAGTTCCTGTTGCGAAAGCAGTATTTGTCATTCCCGCGGAAGCGGGAATCCAGTTTTTTCGCTCTTGACCCCTGCTTTCACAGAGGTAACATTGTAGGTTTTTTTTCCACAACAGATACTATTTAGCAAGCTCAGAATGAATTCTGCACCTTTCGATTGCTTATGGTATCATAGATTTACCTGGATTTCAAGAAAATGGGGTATAATTTTTACAGTATATTCAGGTTTGATGTGGTCATCGAGCTGGGCGTTGTCTCTACAATTGGTCGCTCAATCCGCAATTGACCTCTTTGAGCGAGCCCACGACCAGGACAGCTTTCGAGAAGTCATTGCTCATTGTATGTCTGCTCAGTACGGCTATACTCTTCACGCCAGCCGTGTCCGCCGCCGCGCATCATGTCCACAGCATGGGGCAGTACGTCTAAAATTATCTCCAACGATTCTTTCACACCTTTGGGACTGCCCGGCAAATTGATAACAAGTGTCCTGTTGCAAATTCCCGCAATACCTCGTGAAAGAACAGCATTTTTGGTTTTTTTAAGACCTTCAGCCCTCATCATTTCGCCCAAACCAGGAATTATTCTATCGCACACAGAGGCCGTAGCCTCCGGGGTAACATCGCGAGGCCCCAGCCCTGTCCCGCCGGTAGTAAACACCACGTCAATGTCTGCTTGAGCTGAAAAATACTTTAGCTCATTGACTATTTTCTCGTGTTCGTCGGCTACAATTTTCTTCCGGCATATCTCAAATCTGTCTTCGGGCAGGGACCCCGCAAGGCGGGAACCCAGCATATCTTCGATGGTTTGTCCGCTTATATCCTCTCGTTTTCCCTGCGAGCAACTGTCGCTGACCGTCAATATAGCTACTCTAATCATTATCTGTAATGACCTCTATAATGTCACCAACCTTTATCCAGCCGGCTTTGATTACCCTCGCAAAGACACCCTCTCGCGGCATAATGCAATCGCCAATCTGCTTGAAAATTTCACATTCACTATGGCATTTCTTCCGAAACTGTGTAACTTCAAGCTCGACACTTTCACCGAGCTTGAGTTTACTGCCAATGGATAACCCGAACAAGTTAATACCTTCCGTGGTGATATTCTCAGCAAAATTGCCCGGTGCGACTTTTGCTCCTTTTGCAATCATTTTGTTTATGGATTCGAGTCCAAGTAAACTTATCTGTCTATGCCAATTACCCGCATGAGCATCTCCGACAATACCAAAGTCGGCCTGCAATTCGGCCCTGGGCACATTAACTTTCTGCACGCCCTTTTTCTTCGAAACCGATATTGCTTTAACTCGGCCTTTTGTAGTCACCACTTTTTCCACCTGTTTTTTCGAGCAACTTAACTTCGTTAATTGTCATTGTCCTGCCGGTGTATTTGAGCATATCATAAATGGTAAGACAAGCTACAGCTGCTCCTGTAAGAGCTTCCATTTCAACACCCGTCTTGCCGGAAGATTTGACAGTTACACTTACAGTAACCGACCCGTCCTGTTCACTCAGAACAAAGTCAACCTCCACCGCTTCAATCAAGATAAGGTGACACATAGGAATTATCGACGGCGTAGATTTAACCGCAGTGATGGCAGCTATTTTTGCTGTCGCAAGCACATCGCCCTTGATACAAGTGCCTTGCTTTACAGTTTGAAAAGCTTCCTCGCCAAGGAGAATAGAACCGCTTGCCTTTGCAGTCCTTAGCGTAATATCTTTGATGCTTACATCTATCATACCACCATTATTTGCCACAGCTCTCAACCTCCGACTTTGCACATAGAAAATCCTTCTTTGAGCGAGTTCAGTTTTGTATAGTTACCTTTTTCGCTAATTATCCTTTTCAGTAAATCTCGTATCTGCCGGTCACTTGCCTGGTTCCGGATTAGTCTTTTAAGGTCGTAGGTATGAGACGAATACAAACATGGCTTAATTTTTCCATCGCTGGTCAACCGAAGCCGATTGCACGAGCGGCAGAATATTGAAGAACGACCGCTGATAAAACCTACAGCTCCGGCCCGCCGTGTCGCGGACACGTCGCGACAGGCTGAATCTCTATCTCTGAACTTGAAGTTCAAAGCAGGGCCGGGGCTGCGCTCCATAACGACACTAAAAAGCGGTCCATATTTGCGCTCGATAATAGAACGAACATCTCTGTTGGGCAAATAATCACTTGCCGGATTCAGAAATTTGCCGGTTGGGCAGTACTCTATGAATCTGACGGTGACGGGTAAATGAATGCTCATTTCTGCAAGTGCCACAATCTGCTCTTCGCTGTCGTTAAGGCCTTTTATTATAACGCTGTTGAGCTTGACGGGCGTCAGACCAGCTTCTATCGCTTTGTGAATACCTTTGATTACTTTTGGCAGCAAATCAAATCCTGTAATTTGTTTGTAACTTTCTCTTTCTGCCGAATCCACGCTGATATTAATCCGTTTTAAGCCTGCGGCTTTAAGTTGTGCAGCGAGAGGTTCAAGAAGCACGCCGTTAGTTGTAAGCGCCAGGTCATCGATGTTCGGTATCCTCGCAAGCTTGCCAACTAACCGGACAATATTTTTTCTAACTAAAGGCTCACCACCGGTAAGGCGAACCTTGCTTATCCCGCATTCGGCAAATAATCTCGTGATACGTTCTATCTCCTCGAATCGCAGAATCTCCCTGGATTCAATAAATCCGCAATCACCCAGAGGATTACAGTAAATGCACCTAAGATTACATCTGTCAGTAACAGAAATTCTAAGATAATCAACAGCCATCACTCACAAGACCTAAAAGCTATTTCTTGTTCAAATCAGCCTGACAGGAACAATCGTTCCCTTTTCTATTTCCGCGACGCCAACGCCGATACAAACCAGCCCGTCCGCTGTGCAGAGCGCATTAATGTGAGCCGAGCCGTGATATTCAACAGGCTTCAACGTGCCGGCATCTGTAATTGTAACGGGAATCCAGCTTCGCCGTTCTATATCCTTTCTTGTTATGGATTCACAGAGCGGCATCCGAATGTTACCAGGTGCATAGGCATAGCCCATCAGCTTGTAAAGAAAAGGTTTAACCAACAACTCAAACGTCACGAAGGTGGATACCGGATTGCCCGGTAATCCAAAGCAATAGACCTTTTCCGATACACCAAAGACCGTGGGCTTCCCCGGCTTCACGTCAATCTTCTCGAACAAAAGGTTGATGTTGTTTTGCCTGAATATCTTCGGCACGAGGTCGAAATCTCCTACCGAAACGCCGCCGGAGACGATGACCACATCGCTCTGGTCAACAGCCTTTTTGAAGAACCTGTCAATGGCCTGGTCCGTATCTCTGGCGATGCCGTAATTTTTTGCGACTGCACCGGCGCTTTCAATGTGCGCAGCAAGCTGGAAAGCGTTGCTGTTTCTTATCTGCGAAGGCCCCGGCCTGGAAGCCGGCTGAACCAATTCATCGCCCGTTGCCAGAACCGCGACCCTCGGTCTTTTCGAGACCACCGGCTGTGTACAGCCAACCGATGCGAGAACCGCAATATGCTGCGGCCTGATACGGGTGCCTTTTTGCAGAACAACCTCGCCGGCTTTGATGTCTTCACCCTTCAGGCATAAGTTGTCATCTGTACCTTCGCCGACAAAGCGAACGGTATTTGCCGTCGGATTTTCAGTAAACCCCGCCCCTGCGGCAGGGGCGCGGGTGAACTCAACCATTATGACGCAATCGGCACCTTGTGGCAATGCAGCACCTGTCATAATCTTAGCGCACTGGTTCGGCCCGATTGCCTTTTGAGGGGGCGTCCCCGCCTGAATAGTTTCGATGAGCGTAAGCTCATTGGCAAGGTCTTTTCGACGACAGGCATAGCCGTCCCGGGTCGATTTGTCAAAAGGCGGCATGTCAATGTCCGATTTGACATCCTCAGCTAATATCCGGTTAACCGCACGGGCAAGAGCAACGCGCTCGCTGCCGAGCCGCCGGGCCGAATCCAAAACGGTTTTAAGAGCTTTCTCAAACGGCAACATTGTTCTTCCCTCCAGCCGTGCCAGCCCGCTGCGACGCATCGCGGCGAGAGCCCCGTCTCGGCAGGCCGGCAAATTTCCCCCCTTGTCTTCTGTGTATGTGTTTAGCCTCAGTTGTTTTATTGGTGGCACGGCCATCTTGGCCGTGTTTTCACGGGCTGCTCGCCGTGCTACGCTCGTCGCAGCAGGGAAGCCCGTGCCACATAAGGAAACTGCTGATTCAGCTGTCAGGCTAAACACATACTCTTCTGTCGAAGACAGAAAAGGGGGTCGTTCATTTCGGCTTTTTCGAGACCCTCAAGTTATTTGTATCATTTTCGCCAACGCTATACGAAGATTTAACCATGCCAACAATAATTTGGGAAATAAAATCCTCAACAAATATCATCAGGCAACCCCTCCAAACTATAGTAGAAAACAGAGAAATTTGATATTATAGCCAGGCGTTAAATATGGGAAATATCGATTTTAGGAGGTTCGATATGAAAAAACGTATTTTTTTCTGCGTGTCGCTTAATTTAATATTTTGTATTCAGGTGCCGGCTGACGTAAAAGACCCCCAGATGAAGGCTTTTGAGGAAAAGGCCCTTAAGGTTAGACCCTTTGATTTATCTAAGGTGCGATTGCTTGACGGCCCGTTCAAACACGCTCAGGATTTAAGCGGTAAGTCTCTATTGAACTATGAGCCTGACCGGTTGTTGTCAAAGTTCCGCACAACCGCCGGCCTTGAGCCGAAAGCAGAGCCTTATTCCGGCTGGGAAGCACAGGGTATCGCCGGTCATTCACTCGGGCATTATCTAAGTGCTTGCTCACTTATGTATGCCTCGACCGCAGATGAGCGTTTCAAGGAAAGAGTCGATTATATCGTCGATGAGCTTGAAGCCTGTCAAAAGGCAAACGCCAATGGCTATGCAATGTGCGTTCCCCGAGGCAAAGAGCTTTTCAAGGAAGTTTCTGAGGGAAAAATTACAACAGAGAGGTTTAATCTTAACGGCTGCTGGGTGCCCATTTACACCCTGCATAAGGAAATGTCAGGACTCAGAGACGCATACCATTTGTGCTCAAATAAAAAAGCTCTGCGGGTGGAGCAAAGACTTGCTGACTGGTTTGAAACCATAATTGACGACCTGACGGATGAGCAGATGCAGAAAGTTATGTACTGCGAGCACGGCGGAATCACCGAGGCCCTGGCTGACCTCGCTGCAAATACAGGTGAGCAGAAGTATTTGGAAATGGCGAAGAAATTCCACCATAAGGAAATGATGGACCCGATGATTGAAGGGAAAGACATCCTGCCGGGCTATCACGCCAATACACAAATACCGAAATTTGTCGGCTTAGCAAGAATCCACGAGCTGACAGGTGACATCCCCTATAAAATCGGCACAGAGTTTTTCTGGGACAGAGTGGCCAATCATCATTCCTACGTTACCGGCGGTCATTGCTTTAATGAATATTTTGGTCCGCCCGACAAGTTAAACGAACGCCTCGGTCCGAACACAACCGAGACCTGTAACGTCTATAATATGCTGAAGCTTACAAGCCATTTATTCTGCTGGAATCCCCGTGCAAGTCTCGCAGATTTCTATGAACGAGCTCTGTATAATCACATCCTTTCATCACAACATCCCCAAGACGGGCGAGTAATTTACAATCTGACGCTGGAGATGGGCGGCTTCAAGAATTATCAGGACCCGTTCTGGTTTACCTGCTGCATCGGCAGCGGGATGGAAAATCATTCACAATACGGAAATTCCATTTATTACCACAATGATAAAGAATTATACGTAAATCTGTTTATCGCTTCGGAGATTGACTGGAAAAATAAGGGCCTGAAAATAACGCAAAACACCAAATATCCCGACGATGACAAAATAAAGCTGACATTCAACTGTAAAAATGCTTTAGAGCTGGCGGTCTATATCCGTTATCCGTACTGGGCACAGAAAGGCATTGAAGTAAAGATAAACGGCAAAGAACAGCAGGTAACATCCACATCTTCAAGTTACGTCAAACTATCACGTCTCTGGAAAGACGGCGATGTAATTGATGTACGTATTCCGATGACTCTTCGGCTTGAGACAATGCCCGACAATCCCAAGCGTGTTGCGGTTATGTTTGGGCCGCTTGTTTTAGCAGGCGAGTTAGGCCCGGTTGACGACCCTAAAGCCGGAGAGCTGACGTATGTTCCGGTGTTGCTTACCTCCAATAAGCCGGTCGAACAATGGGTCAAGCCTGTTTCCGGCAAGCCCCCGATTGCGACTGTCGGGGGCAAGCCGAATACTTTTAAGCTGTCAAATGTAGGCCGGCCCAGGGACGTTGTACTCTACCCATTCCATAATATGCATGACAAACGTTACACAATTTTTTGGGATATCTTTACTCAGCAGGAATGGAATGAAAAGAAAAAGGAGTACGAAAAGATTCAACAAGAGAAACTTGAGCTCGAGGCCGGGACAGTTGATTTCGTTCAGCCTGGTGAGCAGCAGCCTGAGGTGGACCATAATCTACAGTTCGAGAGCTCAGATGCCGACCGCAGGGGTCAGGGTACCACAAGCCGGAGCGCATTTGACGGCGGATGGTTTTCTTATGACCTTAAAGTATTCCCGGATGAGCCGTTGATACTACGGATTACTTATATGGGCGGTCGTAGCCAGACCGTATTTGATATAATTGTTGACGGTCAAAAAATCGCCGAACAGAAATTAGAGAAACTGGAGCGAGACCAAAAGCGTGTCCTTTTTGATGCTGATTATAAGCTGCCCAAAGAGCTTATCAAGGGCAAGAACAAGGTTACTGTCAAGTTTGCAGCAAGAGAGGGCCAGAGGACAGGCAGCGTATTCGGAGTTCGCATACTGAAAGAAAATAAATAGCAGCCCATATAAAATAAATCCGATGGTTAATTGGTTAAATGGTTAAATGGTTAATTGGTTAATTGGTGAGCCGACTACTACTGCCCACTCACTATTTACTACTCACCAATTTCGGACCGAGTTTTTCACGGGGATTTGATAATGGCTTTGAAGACTGTCAAGAATTACGTTAATGGCCGGTGGATTACGCCTGAGAACAACGGCTATTTAGATGTTGAGAACCCAAGCACGGGAGAGATTATTGGTAAAACTCCCCTGTCAACAGTTGCTGAAACAAATCGAGCAATCAATGCCGCCGCCGAGGCGTTCAAGACCTGGAGTCAAACTCCGGTGGCCCGCCGGGTTCAGCCTTTATATCAGATGGATGCTTTGCTTCGCGAAAACGAAGAAAAAATCGCTCGGACCCTTGTCGAGGAAATGGGAAAGTCCCTGCCGGATGCGCGGGCTGAAATGAAGCGTATCTTCGAGAATATCGAAGTTGCCTGTAGTATGCCCGTGCTGCAGCAGGGAGACAAGCTGATAGGTGCATCCTACGACATTGACGGCGAAGTAATTCGGCTGCCGCTGGGTGTTTTTGCAATGATAGCGCCGTTTAATTTCCCTGCAATGGTTCCATTCTGGTTTTTACCTTATGCTATTGCTACAGGTAATACTTATGTGGTCAAGGTGTCGGAACAGGTCCCTTTGACGATGCAGTTAATTACGGAATGTATAGACCAAACCGGCTTGCCCAAAGGGGTCTTCAATCTTGTCAATGGAGATAAGGTTGTTGGACAAACCCTTGTTGAAAATCCCATTGTAAAAGGTGTTTCCCTGGTTGGTTCGACGCGAACGTGTAAAATCGTATCCGAAAAGTGCGCCCAAAACCACAAGCGCTGTCAGGCAATGGGCTCAGCTAAAAACCATCTTGTGGCTATGCCCGACGCTAAAATCGACGATATGCTCCGTAATATGATAACTTCCTGTTATGGTTGTGCCGGACAACGCTGCATGGCAGCTTCGGCGATAGTCGGCGTTGGAGATGAAATGTACAAAACCATCTGTGAGAAGTTTATTGAAGAATCCAAAAACGTTCTGGTTGCCAATCCGCTGGACCCAAAGGTGGCCGATGAACCCATGGTCATGGGGCCGGTAATTTCAGCCAAGTCAAAAAAGTTTATTCTTGGTATGATTGAAACCGGTATCAGGGAAGGCGCTACTCTGGCCCTTGACGGACGTGATATCGTGGTGCCCGGCTGTGAAAACGGCTACTTCATAGGCCCGACCGTATTTACGGACGTAAAGCCAGGGATGAAGATTCACAATACAGAGATATTCGGCCCGGTAGAAGTGGTCCTCAAGGCTGACTCTCTCGACGAGGCAATAAAAATCATCAACGACCTTGAGTACGGCAACGGCGCATCGATTTACACTCAGAACGGCTATTACGCCCGCAAGTTCAAGCTCGAAACAGAGTGCGGGATGATTGGTATAAACATTGGCATCCCGGCACCCGTAGCGTATCTGCCTTTCGGCGGGATGAAGGCCTCACAGTTCTCAGATATCAAGACTCAGGGCAAGGCAATTATTAACTTCTTCACGGAAGACAAGATTATTACCGAGAGATATTGGCCTGAGAATAATGCCGTATCCGATAAATAAGTTTAACTATTTGATTCGCCTTCGGCGAAGCTATTTCAATAGATTCCTCCGCTTCGTCCCCGTGCTTTCTTGCGAAAGCAAGAACGGGGGCTTCGGTCGGAATGACAGCAGGTATAGAATGTTACACTCACTTTTTAGAAACGGCAATAGTTAACCCCGTTAGAAATTCCATGATGGGGCAATGTGACCCGTTAGAGACCAGAAGGAAAAAGTCTCTAACGGGCTGTGATACAAAAAGTAAAAATTTCTCCCGAAGGGATGCCCTTTGGTTATAACGGGGTTAAATTATTTAGAGATACCAGTCGTAACTTAGCTCGGGAGAATCATAAACTTCGGTAAAAGGCCGTCCCAGCTCTTCACAAAGTGACCTTAATCGTCGCATTCGCTCATATCCAACGCTCCGGAGAAAATTGTTTCGCGCAACAATATCCAGCGTAACCGCTTCTTTCCAGACAGCTCGCCCTGCCATCACACCACTGGCCCCAGCCTCACAGGCAACGCGCACCTGCTTCAAAAAAGTATCATAAGAAACACCGGCGGACAATAATACCCAGGGAACCTCACTTGTATCAGTCAGCTCCTCACATGCATCGCGCCAGATATTCTTATCCGGTTCGATGCTCACATCCACAGGAAATTCCGCTTTGAGAATATCAGCACCCAACGGAACCAGACGACGCGCCGTTTCAATTACAATCTTACGTCTTTGTTCGGGCGGTGAAGGCCCATGCGAACCGTCAGAAGCGCACGATAAAGGCTCAAGGAAAAAAGGGATGTCATGTTGTACGCAATCCCGGGCCACTTTCCGAACAAGCATCTCACGCTCACCTGCTTCCGGGGCCTCCGGATGATAATAAATTAACATTTTTACACCTGAGGCACCCATACGAACTGTCTTTTCGACCGACCAGCCCTCAACCAGACTTGTCGTACGATTCAAAGGGTCGCCGGTCGAGCCCGTATCCAGAGCAACAATCAATCCGGTGTTACCTGGCATCGAGCCATCCGCCACACATTGCCCGGCAGCCGTTTCCGGGTCCAGCAGAACCGCAGATGTTACCGGTGCCAAGTGCCGTACAATATCTCTTTTAAGGGCGGTCAACGCTTCATTTGTTTTGCCCTGAGGCTTGCCCGCCTCTGGCGGGTGAAATTCTTTTTCCAGTGAAAGACGAAGCGGACCGCGATGGTCAATTGCCACGACGGAAAAAGTACCTTTCGGTCCGGCGGTCTGCTGTAACCTCCGCCATTTACCAATGGTCATTGCCATATTCTTTAAAAGTAAAATCGCTCCAGCTTACTCTTTTGTTCCCATTCCTTGCGAGCCTTTTTAACGCTTTCCATCTCGCTCACTTCGGCAACCGGCACATCCCACCAGCTTTCATAACCAGGTACGCCTACATAACGGTCATTCTGGATATAAATCACAGTGGTCCGGTCAGTTTTCTTGGATTCTTTGAACGCTTTAACAAAATCATCATAGCTCTTGCACTCAAAAACGTGAGCACCCAATCCACGGGCATTCATTGCAAAATTTACAGGGAGTGCTTCAACCGCACCTGATGCATCATCAGGAAGCTTGTTATTGATGGGGTAAGCATAACGTGTGCCAAATCCTTGCTGGCCCAAGGAACGGCTTAGTCCGCCTATACTGTTAAAGCCCTGGTTGTCCATCAGAACGATAGTTAATTTATATCCTTCCTGTATGGAAGTAACAATTTCATTGCACAACATCAGGTAACTGCCATCGCCGACCATAACAACCACTTCGCGCTCCGGCGCCGCCATTTTGATTCCCAGCCCGCCGGCAATTTCATAACCCATACAGCTATAGCCATATTCAAGATGGAAATTCTTCGAATGTCGGGTACGCCACAACTTATGCAGGTCGCCCGGCATACTACCTGCTGCGTTAATCATAACCGCATCAGGCTCGCTCAATTCGTTGACCGCCCCAATCAATTCACCCTGACTCGGCAGCGGCTTATTACGAATAGCGTAAATTCGGTCCACTTCATCCTGCCATTCTTGATGCAGTTGCTCGGCCTTCTTCTGGTAGTCCTTCTGGACATGGAAACCATCCAGTAATCCCGTTAGCTCTTCAATAGTTACACGCGCATCGGCCAGTAATGGTAATGCGGTATGCTTATATGCGTCAAATTCAGCAACGTTAATATTAACAAAACGAACATCAGGATTCTGAAAAGCGGTCTTGCTTGCTGTGGTAAAATCGCCATAGCGAGTTCCAATACCAATCACCAGGTCGGCCTGGCGCGCTATACGGTTTGCGGCAAAGTTCCCCGTTACACCTATCGCTCCAAGGTTCAGCTTATTATCGTAAAGCAGACTGCCCTTACCCGCCATTGTAACACCAACCGGAATACCCGTCTTCTCAACAAACTTTTTGAGAGCGTCTTCAGCCTCGCTGTAAATAATCCCGCCCCCGGCGATAATCAAAGGACATTTAGATTCGCGTATCCACCGGGCAGCTTCTTTTAGAGCTGCGCTGTCAGCACGATTGCGCGGAATATGCCAGATGCGCTTATTAAAAAATTCAGCCGGATAATCATGCGCTTCCGTCTGGGTATCCTGAGGAAGCGAAAGAGTTACCGCCCCCGTATCAGCCGGGCTGGTAAGCACACGCACAGCCTCAGGCAATGCTGTTAGTATCTGGTCGGCCCGGTTTATGCGGTCCCAGTATCGACTGACCGGCTTAAAACAGTCACTTACCGATATATCCTGGGTAGTTTCCGATTCCAACTGCTGCAGAACCGGCGCCACGTTGCGGCGAGCGAATATATCACCGGGCAACAGCAATACCGGAAGATGATTGGTCGTCGCCACCGCAGCTCCGGTAATCATATTTGTCGCTCCCGGGCCAATTGATGAAAGACAGGCAAACGTCCCCATTCGATTTTTCATCTTGGCATAAGCAGCCGAGGCATGCACCATCGCCTGCTCATTACGGGTCTGGTAATAGCGAAACTCCGGATATTGCTGCAATGCCTGCCCTATCCCGGATACACAACCATGACCAAAAATACCAAAACACCCGGCAAAAAAAGG
>JBAQFY010000023.1:0-18446 GCA_049287505.1 Sedimentisphaerales bacterium
CTGCAGTTCAGGTACTCCAGCTTATGTACGCCGGCCTCAAGAGAAATCTTGCCCTGTTTTTCCCCTTTGATGCCGTCTCGGTAGTCATGTTCGCCCGGCCAGCTTATCACCAGGTTACCATCTACAAGCAGGTGAGAAGACCAATTTGAGGCTGTGGCGAAAATGTAATCGCCGGCTTGCTCAATCCGGAAGAAACCCTCATAACGATATAGCGCCAGACGCGCTTTTTTAGCAGCGCTATCAGAATCATATTCCTCCAGCCGATGAATTGGAAACGAATGGTGAATATTATCAACCAGACTCCTGCCTACCGGCTCGGTGACGGTATCCCACACTTTCAAGAAACCGGACGGCTCCTCACACTCGGGATAATTTTTGCTCGTATATCTTGTCTCTAACGTTACTCCGGCTTTCGGCTCCCATGATGTGGACATTGGTTTATACTTACTTTTGTGCACCAAATAAACAAAATAAATTGTACTACCATAGGAGTTGTCGAAAAGAATCTCCATTGACTCGGCCTGCTGGGCCCCAAAAAGCCGGCTGGGGACTCGCTGGCCTATAGTCGTAAAAACTACCGCTTCAAAATCCCCCGCATCAAAGCCGGGGGTATAGAGTTTGACATAAGAAACCTCAGGGTTGTTTCCTCTCAGTACAAAACCTGCATCAACCAGACTTACCCATTGCTTGCCTTCCATATCGGAACCGTTTGTTACTAATCTGACCTCCTTGGCTATCGATGGAATCCCGACATTTATTTCAACCGGCGGCATATTTGTTGTTATCGGCTCGGTTCTATGCAATCTTCTTTTGTCTGCATAGACCTCAAAACTGACAGACATATTGGCATCGGCTCTATCATTAAGTCCGGCCAATGCTACAAAACGCCTATGCTGCTTTTGGTTTTCATAAGTAACCTCTCCGGGGCAGGTCATAGTGATACCTTTTTTATAGACCTTTCCATTCAGTCTGTAATACGTACCGTTCCATTGCCTTTTGTCCTCTGATTTTTTCAAATCGGACAAATGAACATCAGGTATCTGTGAATAATCGGGGTCTTTTTCAATCCGAAACCGCAGCTGGGCATCCTCGAGGTGCCAGGGAATGTACCTTTCGGTTTCAGCGGCACCCCCACCGTTTTGCTTCGCAAAAGCGAAGCAGTGGGGGCAGATAAGTAAAGCCGCCGCTACGGCAAACAACAACCGTCTTATATGCTCTATTACTACTCTGCGAAGTAGCGCTTCCACCCTCCGTAGCAGAGCTACTGCGGAGGACGGGTCGCTACGTAGCACGAGTGACAATACAATTTTCAGCATACTGCAATTACATCCAAAATTGCTCATTTATCCTGCTGTTTTCTGTCTTCTATCTTCTGTCCTCTGTCTTTGCCGTAAGGCATCCTGTCTTCTGTATTCTGGCCTTTGTCTTTGCCCTGTGCAAGAGCCTCAAAATAGGCACTTATCATATCCTCATAACCCTTAAACTGATACTGCCGTTCCCTGGAAAGTATATCATCCAGCTTCCTGCCTGATGCTTGGTCCTGTGTATATTGCAGTGCAATTTGCCTGCCTAATGCGCTATGCGATTTCTTCAGCGAGCTGACAACTTCGTCGAAAGCCCCTCGGATACCTACTCCGCTGCGGTTTTTAATAGAATCTTCCACGCCTTTCATCGCTTGAATAGATTTATCAAGCTCCATTTTTGGCAGATTGTGACTTTCGAGCTTGAGCACCAGCTCTTGAGCCGACCGCCGAATATTAAGCTGTTTTTCCTCCGTGGCTTTCATCATATCCAATACTTTAGGGGGCAGCTCCCCCCCCACTCCGAACATAGTGGCTTGGTCGCTGTCCTTACCGAGTCCTGTACCTCCCGTTTGCGCTTTGGTGTCTTCATCCTTGACCTGGCCGCTTTCCAAAGGTGTGCTGGAGACCCGTTCCCGCAAACCATACTCATTGTCAGAAAGCGCCTTAGCTACCGGCTCGACTAACTGGCCGTCAGACATACCACTGCGTCCGGCCCCGCTGCGGCCCTGAATGATATTATCCTCCGGCTTCTGGTCGCCGGTTTTGCCTTTGGCGCTGGTGCTGCTTATAGTTCCGTCAGAAACGGGCCCCGCCGTATGGTCCAGAGAATTAAGATAGCTGCCGATATCTTCCACCTCCGGCCGCATCTCCTCTTGTGATGTAATCAAATCAGCTACAAGGTCTTCAAGTTCCGATGGCAGCTCAGCCAACGGCGCAAACAACTGCTCATCCTCGGGAATCTCCGCGATAAATTGAATATTATCATAGAATCCCAACGTCGCCTCGCAGTTTATCATTATCTCCTCGGCCATCTCCACCTCTTCAGTTTCCAGCCGATGGGCGTCCACTCGCGCCTGACGCATATCTGCGGTTTCCCTGGCCAGTTTAGCAAGCCCGTCGGTTTCCTCGTAGAGACTTTTCATTGATTCAACCATTGCATCGTCGCCGAAATCCTGCAAATCAAGATTAGTAAAATCGTTCACCACATCCGACAAAATCTCCGCCAGTTTGGATTGGTCCATCGCAAGCACTTCCAGCCTGTCCTGCTCCTCTGTGCTGAAGTCTTCCGGCGGCTTATCCATAATCATTTGTCTTTCCTGCATTATCTGTTTCTGTTTCTTGACGAACTCATCCAGCTCTTTGGTCATTTCTTTTAGTGACTCTTCGATGCCTGTATCAAGCGACTCTGTACTTTCGCCTAAAATTTCCGCCGCCGCCTTTTCTTCCTCAGCCTGGCTCTGTTTGGCAATTACGCCTTTAAGCGCGATGAGCTGCTCGAGCAGAAAAGCCTGAAGCTTTTCTACTGATTGAAGTGAACGAGAAACATCAGATTTATTAGTTAGCCGGATTCCTTCGGTCTTAGCATCCGCTTCCACCCTCCGTAGCAAGGCTACTGCGGAGGACGGGGCACCGATGGATTTTATTTTATCCATTACCCGGGTATGCTCACCGTCTCTGAGCTCTATAAGTTTTTCAATAAACCTCGGACGTGGAGGTGATGATACGTCCCAGGCCTCGGTCATAAAATCACCGACAAGCTTCTGCTTTTTGTTTAATTCGCTCTGATGCCTCTGCAGGCTCTCGATATTTTCCGCTTCTTTCCTGCTCGCATCAATTACATCGTCCAGATTCGTCAGCACATTTTCCGTTACACCCAAGGCCGCCTGCTGGGCTTCAATGGCTTTATTCAGCGCCGCAAAAGCAGAGCCGAAGGGGTCATCATCCGAAATCGTCAGCTCATCTAACGACCTGACTTGAAGAGTTACCGGCTGTGATTGCCCCAGGTTGTTCGTCGGACTAAAATCCTTACAGAATGCTTGTAAAACGTAGGCCGAACCGGGTTTGAACACGCCGGCATCAACCGACAGGCGAAGCGCTTCAGCCACCTGGCCCTTTCTTCCCGGCGGTCCTTCATATTCCCATCGCTGTATTGTTTCCGCCGGGCTGTTCGCTCGCATCTGTCCAAGTGTTACATATATCTGGTCAATCCCAAAATCGTCAGAAGCTTGTATGTCAAACTTCAATCTCTCTCCCGGATTCACCGTAAGACTCTGGTCGGGAACCACAAATTCTATTTCCGGCACACTGTCCTGCTGTAGTAAGACAGGCCCGGAAGCTATGGTAATACGTCCTTTTTTAGAAAACTTCCCGGCCCCCTTGACCTCAAGCTGGTAGGAGCCGGCTCTTTGCAACTGCGTTTCTGCACGCCAGACCTTTTCAATATTTTTAAACTCAATAGTTTTATCCGGCCCCTTCCACCAGAGTCCTTCAGCCTGTTTATCCAGTTTCACGTCCACAACTACCTGCGAATCGGCCAGTCCTGATACCGCCTCAGGGGGCCCAAGCGTACTAACCTGCCCCAAACCGGTATAAGCCGGTGATGAAATATGAAACTGGGATTCTTTTATTCTCGGCACCGTATTGACCATTACCCTGATACTGGGACTGTAAGTATCTGCCGCGAACACGCGAAAAGCAAATGGCCTGTCCACCGTTGGAAAAGTATAGTTGAACCCCGCCCCTCCGAGGGGCGGGGTGAACACTCCCTGTTTACCCCCCACGGCCTGCATGGTCGCACTTTTGCCTTTGCCCTTTCCAGCCCCCGCGTCTCCCGACGCGAGTCGGGGCGGCGGGTCAGTACTTATAAAGTCCGCCCTCTCCATCCATACAATTTCCGGATAGCTTCGCAGCGTACCCTTTTTTAGAAAACCTCCCCTGCCTTTAACTTCAACCGACACAAGCAAATCATCTGCTTCCGCGATGGTTACATCAGCATCCGGAGTAACCTTCAGCACCACCGAACCTGCCGGGGGCACATCCGCTAACGGCCGGAAAAACCTCTCCAGGGCATTCACTACATAATGGCTATGACTAATAGCATAAACCATCCAAAACAGCATAATAATCAAAAACGCTATCAGCCATTTTCTTATTCTCTGTCTATCCCAAAGCTTTTTCAGGTCTGCTGTTGACATCAAGGAAATGGCTGTCTCTATTGTTCGCCGGGCAAACGGTTCCTCATCTGAGCTAAACTCTCGCGGCTCAAAACACAACGCATTAATCAGCATGTTTGCCGGTATATTATGTCTGCGCTCCAGGAGTAACGCCGTACCCTCAAGCCCCTCGAGATGTAAAATCGGCGACAATAAATTCTTCCAGAATTCAAATATCATCAAACCCAACCAAGCCAAGACAATCGCCAGTCGTAATCCGGGCGGAAAATGCAAAAGGTTTTCCATAAAACACAGCACAAGCCACACGCCTAAACAAACCGTCGCCCACACCAATCCTCCTAAAACCAGCCGATTAGCCATCATTATCCGTCGGCCTCTGGCTATGGTCTGCCGAACCGGGGCGCTCTCCAACGGAGTCCTTGCGGACTGCTGGTCATTTATGTAGTCCATAACTTCGTTCCTCTAAGGTTCTTTTGAGGTGTTTTGACCTACAATAACAGTATCGCCATTTTTCTGTAATTGCCAAAGCTTTTCCGAAATAACAACTTCAGGCGTAGAGTCCTTCGGTAGAAGAATAATACGGAAAAATGTTCCACGCGAAGACAGTATCAGTTCCTGATTTACTCTATCATACTTCCACCGCCAGATACTCAACCGCCAAGGCTCAACCACTGTGCCCAATTCTCTGTCCCACTCTCCTCCAATCTCGCCGAAATGAGTCGGCGCCACCTTGCGTCGCAGACTCACCAGGGTAAGCACTTCTTTGCCATCCTCACTGGTCGTAACCCCTAACAAATTCTTGTCATTATAAAAATCTCTTTGCCTTTTTATATGGTCCTGGGCAAGTGCAAACAGCTTTTTATCCTGTACTTCCGGCCAGCCCCCGCTTGTCGCTGGCGGGGGCCAGCCGACGATGTATTTTCCGTCCTTTCTGACGGCCAGATAAAAATCCTCGCCAAATGCGGATTCGACAATGCAGGTATCGTTGCTTTCTGTAATTTTTGTTGGTATCGGTATCAAAGATTCCTTTGTTACGGCCTGGACTGCATCTTTGGGACCAAAATGTAAATCGGTAAACTTTAGGGTAACTTTAGCTGCAATGTCTTTACCTTCGTCTAATAGTTTTATTCTTTGGACATAAACTAATTCATCCAGCGTGGTTCCCTCTTCACCCCGCTGCGAACTGCGCAAAACCAGTCTATGTGTTTTCTCCTCGGTCTGAAGATATACAGTTACGGTGTACAGATGTCCCTGCAGAGTTTCATTTCGCCCCTCGGAGGGGCGGGATTCATCACTGTTGAAAATCACAGTCGAAGCCAAATGACGCAGCGGATATGGTTTGCCGGAATATTCCTTTGCCGCAGGCGAATAATCCGCCTCTGCCGTTTCTTCGTTGTATTTGGTCGTTTCTATGAACTTCCAATTGCGGAGCATCTGCTCTTTTTCCGGATAAAAACGAATCTCACGAACCGGCTCAAAAGTAAAATATCTCACTTTGCCGTATTGTACATCTTCACCGGTTACCATATCTTTGGTCTTGAGCTTGCCTGCCTTGGGTATGTTCAGCTTGAAACTTCGACCCGGCGTCAGTGAAATCTTGCCCGTCAGCACCTTCCCATCGGAAAAATAGACAGCAGCCATTCTGGCCTGGCTCTCCTTTTGTGGGGCATCGCCAAACAATGTTTCCGTCGAAGCCCCACACACCGGATTACTAGACCAAACTAAAAAGAAAAAAACGCAGGGCCAAAACTCAATATTATATCTTTTCGCTTTTAGCTTCATTTTCTTCGGCTCTTTTTTCAGCCCCGTTAGAAAACAACGTTTTTTTTCTAACGGGGTCAGCTTCGTTGCTACTCTGCGAAGTAGGGCTTCGCTACGAAGCACGAGTCTCTGCACAATTATCCGACCCTTTGCATTAAAACAGATTCATTTTGCGCCGCATCGTCCACTCCAGCATAAGAATACCTAAAAATATCAGAATATATATGTACTTATCCTGAACCAGCGGAATCTCCATACTGACAGCATAGTCCATGACCCTGTTTCTAAGCATCTCAACCAGATTCTCAAAATCGGTTTCCTGAAAATATGCACCGCCGCTTCGCATAGCCAGGTTGTCCAGAAACGCATGGTCAACTTCCAGATTAGCACCTTCATTCACGCCCGGTCCCACTACTAACGTCTTTTCATAAGACTCTAATAGTTTTTCTCCGACATAAGCATTCACTTCAAACAGGTATTCGGCCCTTTTTGAAAAAACCATTTCCGCACGGAACGTATTCTCTCTGCCCATCAAGGGTTCGATAGATACCGGCTGCCCCGCACCAATTGAACCTGAGCCGGTTACGAGAGACGAGGGACGAGAGACGAGGGACGAGGGGTGCGGGGTCAACGTTGCTTTCAAGTGTAACTGTCCCGGGTTATAGCGCCCGGCCACGCGAATCGTAGTGCTTGCCTGCTCACCGGGTCTGTAGCTTTGTTTATCCCACTTAACGCCAACAAAACGCTCCCCCTCCTCCCATTGCGACAGGTTCCTGACCGACTGTCGCCAAAAATGACCATAAGCCTGCTTAAGAACATCGGAGGTCTGAGTCCATTTCCACAGGGTATTCGTCGCTACCCCCATCGTCTGTCCCTGCCCGAAGCGCTGAAGCGCAACTACCGACACCGTCCTGCTGCCCACCGAAGCATCCAGCAGGTTGATAGCTCCGCTCCTCAGAGACCCGGTTAGATTGATACTATCAATTGTGGCTCCGGAAGCCCGGCCAATAAGTCTTGACATTTCGGAAACAATACTGTGATTTGCAGCCGACAACGGCACATTCACCGTAAACTTGCCCGTTTGAAGCTCCGGCTCACCTGCACTTATCCGCCACGGAAACAGCGGCTCAATCACCGTCCTCGAATATCCGCCCAGACCGAAGGAATGCTCTCCTGCGAGAAATATCACTGCTCCACCTTCACGCACGTATTCTACGAGAGCCTGCAATTGTTCTTGTTGCCATTGCCAAGAAGGAAACGAACCTATTATAACACATTTATACAAATCGAGCAGTCCTTTGCTGGAAGGAAAACCTGCTTCAACAAGATTCTCATCACCTTTCTGACGACTGCCCCGTACAACAAATCGGTCACTGCTTACGCGAAACAACGCCGTAAGCGCCACCGACGAATCGTCGGACAGCTCCTTGTAAATCTGTCTGAAATCCCAGCCTAACTGCTGAGCAAAAAGAAGTACAGACAGAGTATTTTTACGTACCTCTATCGGGAAAATCCGCGTATTGTTCAATTCAGAAAGCTCCCCTTCAATCGTCTCAACTCGAACGCGATACTGTTTTGTTCCCATTTCAGATGGACTCTTCACTATGAACTTCACCCGTGCTCTGGAGCCCGGCGTTTTCGCCGGGTCAACTAGTTTGGAATCTCGAATTTCCCAATCCTGCCCCTTTTTTTCTTCCACTCTTACATTCACCCGCTCCGCCGATGTGGCAAAAGCATAGGAAGCACAACGGGCTACGACCTCAGCGGTTACTTCAAAATCGCTTTGCTCTTCCACAACCTCCGGCGCATCAACCCTAACTATCGCTATATCATTCCAGGTCTCAGGGTCGCTGCCCATACCGGCAATGTAAACCGGCACTTCGGGCAGCTTAACGTTTTGCACAGCTTCATCGCCGCCGTCCGTAAGCAGAAGCACGCTCATGTAGTTAGACGTATCCGGCTTATCTGCTATTGTAACCAAACACTTGCCCAAATCGGTCTGGCGGACATCTTCCGCAAGTTGCTTATCCTTGTTGCGATTGCGCTCTGATAGCCCGCGCACCTCACTATCGAATTCGAGGGTATCAAAATCTATATAAGAAGACCGCAGCTCTCGAGTGAGATTTTCAAGCAGACCATCGGCTCGTTTGCCCCGGCTGCCTTCGGCTTTATCCTCGACATCCATAGAAGAAGATGTATCCAAAAGCGCAAGAACCTTTTGATTCTCGTCGGGCCTTTGCATCACGCTCCAGACCGGGTCAAAATATGCTAATATCAACAGCAGCACTATTAGTATCTTGGGCACCACCAACACCATAGCCTCTTTGGCCGAATACTGTCTTCGCTGCCGACGATACAGAAAAATCAGCCAGACCCCAAGCCCAAGAATGAGTCCCGCACTGAGGACAGGATTAAGATGTGTCTGCCACCGCAGTATTCCCATCAGCCTGCTCTCCTGTCTTCAGATTTTCCAATAATGTTCCATATCCTATGGCTGAGTCTGCTAACTGGAGACCACAATCGCCCTTTATCGCTTTCGGAGACCTCTGATACCGTTTCCGCTCCTGGTATTTTTTCTTCGCTGGCCCTCGACAGCCTTGGTGCTCCCAGCCATCCTTCTGCCAACAACGTTAGCGTTGCCAACAGAAGCAAAGACAAAAACAACTCCACCGACCTTGCCAGACCCTTATGGTACTGCTCAAAGTCCACCGCCTCATCATAAGGCAAAATCTTATGTACTATTTGACCCAAAGACGGCACTTCCGAACCTTCGATAAATTTTTCCAAACCCTCTTTCTCTGACGCACGCACTGATATACAGTATTTTTTATCACCTGCCGTAACCAGGTACACGCCTGTCCTCGGAAAGGCCGGGATTTCCTGCTCTTTGCCTTTCCAGTCCATCGAATCACCTACCAAGGAAAGCACCTCAACCTCGCCGCCCTGGGCCCTGATACCACGAGGACGCTCACCCGCCACCAGTGACATCGCTCCTTCCTGCCCGGACAGCGACCCCGCCACCGCCATACGTTGCGCAATCACTACCAACAATCCCGAAGATGGCAGCGTGTTCCAACGTGAAGTAAAAGCTGTACCGCTAACGAAAATATTGCCTTTGCCCAGTTTCTTGTGTGCAATTACTACTTTTTCCACACCAATTGACTCCGATTCATCCTTCGTAGTAATACTACGGAGAACGGAGGCTGGAGAGTCGTTGCCACCCGCGGGCCCCCGACTACCGCCGACAGACGATTGACGCGGAACGCCCAGAAGCGGCGAAAACTCGGCAGACAGTGTCAGTGGATGAAACATATATGCGCTAACAGATTCCAGTTTCGAGCGTCCTGTTGCTTCAAGGATTCGATTCCAGAAGCTCGTTTTCTCGGTCAATATCTCCAAGCCGACGCCTCGTGCGTACACCTCGCGCGTCTTTATGCCTGCACCAAGCCAATCCGGAAGCTGTCCTGAGAAAGCCCTTCCTCCGGCCCTAACCGATGGAACAACCAGAAGATTGCCTCCATTCTCTACGTACTCCCGCAGCCATACCGCATCCACCAGGGCGGATTGCATCCCCTCCCATGTCGTAACAATCAAAATTGGCTTTTCCTTGGCGGCGGTCTGGCTCAACTGACCCGTCTGGCCGCCGGACAGGCCCGGCAAGCTGAACTTTACGACCATACCGGTAAATTGCCCCTGCCCGGAAGGTGACAGCGCCACCGGCAGCACCCCAAACTCTTCCGGCGTACCCCCGAACAAAACCGTCGCCGTCTCTTCGCAGAATATCCCTATTCCTGCTTCATTATCCGCCGAGAAGCCATCGCCTTCAATCCACGCCTTAATCCATTGATATCCTGCCCCATCCGGCTTCGTCTCCACCTCCACTGTCTTGACTCTGCCCTGCTCGACAATAACATTTTCCGTATTTTTTTGGCCCTGGTTGTCAATGGAGTTTACCCGGATGTTGGCAACAGTATCCGAATTGTTCTGCAGGACTAAGCCGATTTTATAAGGATGTTTCGGTAAAACCTTTTCTTCAGGAAACTGAACCGCTGCTATTGCTACATTAGCTTCGTCCCGGGTCTCGGACTCGACCTTGTGAAAATAGACTGTTATTGGTGCCCCCCCTGCTTTAGCCTGTTCAAAATCTCCTCCCCACTCGCCCCATTGCAGGTCGCTGAATACATGCATCGCCCCGCCGCCAGTAGGACTTGTACGAAGAAGCTCAAAAGCCCGCGCCATCGCACTGGCGGCATTCCCCGTCGCTGCCGTGGGTCTGATTTTATCAAGTGTATCTAAAAGCAATTCCATGTCGGAAGTTAGAGAATCGGCAGCCGGTACCGCCGGCTCATCAACCGACAATACCACCGCTGCTTCCTCACTACCGGCCAGTTCCAAAATAAGCTTTCTCGCACCCTCTCTCACACATTCGAGCTTGCTCTTGTTATTATCATAGCTGCTGGGCCCGCTCATTGACGCGGAGTTGTCCACTATTGCTACCACCGAAATCTTACCGCCCAGACCCATCGACGTCACAAATTCAGGTCGCGATAAAGCCAACAGTATAAATGCAATCAACAAAATCCGCATCAGAAGCAGCAGCCACTGCCTTATCTTGCGATGCGAGTTCAGCTTTGGGTCTGTCCGGTGAAAGAACATCAAAGTCGAGAATACGACCGTCCGTTTTTTTTGCTTCAGTATAAGGTGAAAAACTATCGGCAGCCCCGCCAACGGTACGAGATAAAGAAAGATGGGAGCAGAAAAAATCATACCATTCTACTCCTTTGCAAAATAGCGTCATACACCTCCGTCCTGGTCTCCGTCAGGATGTATTCCGACCGGGTCTTCTGAAAGCCGCTTCGCAGCTCGTCGAGATAAAGACGCAACTGCTCAAGGTAGGCATCACGTATCGCCTTCAAATCCACTGTTATTTTATCTTTCGTCTCCAGCGAGGTAACATCGGCCAGTCCCGTTATTGACATATTCAGCTCCGCCGGGTCCAGAATATGAAACAGCGTAATCTCTTTGCCGTCATAGTAAAGGTGGTTAATACCCTGCAGAATACTTTCCGGCTCATCGAGCAGGTCGGAGATGACGACCACCAATGCTCTGCCCTTAATCAGCTCGGCCGCGCTGTGCAGCGCAGCCTCGATATTACCTTTGTTCCATGCCTCTGCGTCTCTCGACGCAAGTCGAGGCAGCAGGTCAGGCTCGATTTTCTCAAGGCCCTGCAGCATTGGTTTAAGCCCCACAAAGCTCCCCGAAGGCTCGTAATACTGTCGTATCCGGTCGTCAAACGTAATCAGCGAAACGGTATCGCCCTGCTGCACCATCACATACATAATGCCTGCCGCCAGATAGCATGCGTATTCACTCTTTTGCAGAGCGCCATCCTGCTGGTACTTCATACTGCCGGATATATCGAGCATAATGTAGCAGCGGATACTTACATCTTCATGGAACCGCCGGATAACGTATCGGTCGCTTCTGGCATAAACCGGCCAGTCAATCCGGGAAACCGGGTCACCGGGCGCGTATTCGCGGTACTCGGCAAACTCAACCGAAGACCCAAATGCAGGAGACCTGTGCAGACCCTGGTGGCTGCCGTCCATCGGCCGACGTACCCCTATCTCAACTCCGCGCAGACGCTCAGCCAATCGTGGAGGAAGATAGCGATAGCCTGTGGACTCAACCATACACACCTCCGGCTAAACACGGAAGACAGAAGTCAGATGTCAGAAGTCAGATTATCTCTGTTATCTGTTTTCTGTTTTCTGTCCTCTGTCCTCTGTCCTTTCTACTCAGACTCACCCACCGTATCAAGCAATCTCTTTATTACCGCATCCGTATCGAGTCCTTCGCTGGCTGCGGCAAAATTAAGAATCATCCTGTGACGCAGTACCGGCAAGGCGTATTTTCGGATATCGTCGCATGAGACGTTGAAGCGCCCGTTCAGAACTACATGTGCCTTAGCTGCCAGTATCAGAGACTGCCCGGCACGAGGTCCGCACCCAAAGCGCACAAACTTATTGACAAACTCAGGAGCCTCAGCGGACTGCGGCCGCGTTGCGCGACACAGACGTGCCGCATATTTGGCCACATGCTCGCTAATCGGAACCTGCCGGACCAAATCCTGATACCTCAGGACCGACTTAGCATCAAGGATACCATCGAGCGGCTCTCCATCGCGACCCGTGGTAGTCAAAAGTATTTGCTGCTCTTCCTGCAGGTCGGGATAGTCAACCTTAATAAGCAAAATAAACCGGTCTAACTGCGCTTCCGGAAGCGGATAGGTACCTTCCAGCTCTATCGGATTTTGCGTCGCAAGCACCAAAAAAGGCTCTGGAAGCGTATGGGTATGGCCCGATGAGGTTACTTTACGTTCCTGCATAGCCTCCAGCAGCGCCGCCTGCGTCTTCGGCGGAGTACGGTTTATCTCATCGGCCAGGAGCACATTTGTAAAGACAGGCCCCCTTTGAAAAACAAACCGCCGCTGTCGCGTGTCGGGGTCCCTTTGAAGAATATTCGTCCCGGTAATATCGGTAGGCATTAAATCGGGCGTGAATTGAATCCGCTTAAAATCCAACAACATCGTCTGGGCCAGGCAGTGCACCATCATAGTTTTCGCCAATCCCGGCACTCCCATCAGCAGGCAATGTCCACGGGCAAAAAACGCAGTGAGAATCTGGTCCAGCACTTCCTTTTGACCGATAATGATTTTGCCGACTTCATCAAGGACAATATCTTTGGCCTGGGCCAGCGATTCAACCGCCGCGAGGGCATCTCTTGACCCAAAATTAGTAGTGTCCGCCAGATGGGCTTGCGGCATCCCCTGCTCGATAATCTGCCCGGATGATACATCAAATTTGCACCCGCATTTGCAGCGAGCTTTTGTCCCAGCCGAAACCCGGCTGACATCATACTTCCTTCCACATTCCGGACAGCTTACGGTTGACGTCTTATCTGGCATACAAAACCCTCCGCCTTAGTGTGTCATAACGTACGTAATAATATTCATCCCTAACTGTTGAGCATAGATTGGTTCATAGCCCCTTATCAGCGGATAGTAGGCATCCAGCCAACCGGCTTCAATATCGTAAGGACTATAAAGGACCCTCAGGTCGCCATCGATTGTCACGCCCAGCACGTAGGGTTGATTTTTGAGTTCGGGCTTATTCTTTTCCACGACAGGCGAATACCTCACCTCTTTGATTGTCAGAAGACTGTTATATAAATGATGACTCGCTCCGATAGGCTCCAGCACCGCCTCAGGCAAAATCTTTGCCAGCTCCCGCCGAACCGCACTGTCAAAGGTGCTCAAACCCATACCGTTGTTTATCAAAAGCACGCCTCCATACTGAAGATAGCGCCGCAGAGCAGCTACTGCCTCCGAAGAAAACGAGAAATCGTCCAAACCAGTCAGGTATAGAAACGGATACGAGGAAAGGTCGTCCTTTTCAGCATCCACTGCCACGCGCTTCAGATTGACACGAACAGCAGTGTGCTGCCGCAGCTTCATAAGCAGCGCCGTTGCCCCTCCGGGATGCACATTCCAGCCCCCTTCGTGCTTGAGCTGGGCAAAGACAAATTCATCGGTAGGTATTTTTTGGTCCGCCGAACCGAAAACTTCCGGCTGACCCTCCAGAAGTCCAACCTCGGCATAGCCGACAATGTACGCCGCCAAGTTCAGTCCGAGCTGATTGGCGCTTTTAACATCGTAATAAACCGCCTTCGGCAGCTTATCAAGCCTTGTTACGTCACGATTCCAGCCACATCCCAAACCATATTTCGAAATCAGCACCCCGATCCGGCTGCCAATATAGATACCCTCCATGAAGGGTTCGTCGGTTTCCGGCTTTTTGGGATAAGCTACCTTCTCCATATCCGTCAACATGTGATAGAGCGGATGGTCAGCCGGTATTACCCGAAACCGACATTCCGGAAAGGCCTCGAGGAAAACCTTTGTGGCCGACTCATAAAAGTAAGGTGAACCCGCTATCGAATCGCAGATAACCATACCACCATTCAATATGTATTCACGCAAGGCCTGAATATGCGTCTGGCTGAGCCTCAGTGTCCGTACTCCGCTGAATAGTAACGCCGGCAGCTTCTTCGGGTCGAAGTGAAAATCATTAAGGTTGACATTCTGCCAGTGGTATTGTAAATCCATCGACCGGCCGTTCCCTACAAATCTTTCCATATCCGTAGGGCACAAATTCCAGTCGGCTATCTCCATCTTATCCCCGCTGGAATCGACAAAAGAAGCCGATTCGCCCCATATTACTTTGCCTATGAGGTAATCCGGCTGTGTCGGCTTCTTACGTTCGGTACGCCGCAAAGGTGTAGCCGGCAGCGGCAGCGGAGGCAGCGCCTCGGCAGCGCTCATTTGCCTGCGGGGTGCCTTTGGTTTTGTTTTATCACCCAAATAAATGAACCAGTCGTTTTCTTTGCCCTGGGCCGGCACAAATCCCAAAAACATAGTAACAATCAGCAGCACAAGCCACGCTCTAATAACTGGATTTTCGCATACCTTCCCTGCTTTGGGAATTACATTATCGGTCCAATGGAAATCTGACAATTTGAAAATGAATGACTTAAAGGCAGGAACCCCGCTTCGTGGGAACCCATCGATTGTTTTTTTTGTCTCCATTGTTTTTTCCCTCGTCAGAAATCAGAGACTGCCTTCTGTCTTCTGCCCTTTGTCTTCTGTCCTATATCAGCCTGAATAACCGCCTTTGGCCACTCTGGAACAAAATTTAAATATACACCCTCCATGATTAAAATTGCCTATTATATTATAAACAATTTTCAAAGAAAATTCAACGCATATATATAACAACCTGAAAAAATCGATGCTTCCATATTGGCATAGGTCATTGCCATTAAAGAATTTAAAATAAATAAACCGTTACTCACAGGTTTACTCATCTCCACTATCACTTCCGATAATAGCCTTGCGGAAGAATTTCTTACGCAGTATCCCTTTCGGGACTGGCCGTTTTATATTTCAGGCCCGATACCGAATTCTCCCCTTGCGTTGTCTCAACGGTTTTGTTATCCTCTTGTGCACTCGCTATAAGTCTTTTTATGAAGCCAGGTACAATAATTTTCAAAATAGCGCTCATATAAAAATTAGATGAGCATATAGCAAGGGCGCCAGCCCAGCGGTATGCAACCGGCAAATACGAAATGAGGAGAAGAATATGAAATCACTAAATCGTCGAGAGTTTATGAAAGGCTCAATAGGTGCAGCTACAACATTTACTGTATTGTCCCAGGCCAACAGTGCGGCAGCTAATAACAAAGTTGTTTTGGGAATAATGGGGGTTGGCGGCCGGGGACGTGCACTTTTGGCAAGTCTCGTAAAAAGAGCCGATATTAAGATTAAATATATCTGCGACGCGGATACACGATGCTATGGGCCGGCGGCAGAGATTGTGATTGAGGGCCACGACTACAAGCCCAAATTTGTGCAGGATTTTCGTAAAATGCTCGACGACCCGGAAATTGACGCAATCGTTATCGCCACTTCCGACCGCTGGCACGCCCTGGCTACAATAATGGCCTGTCGGGCCGGAAAAGACGTTTATGTGGAAAAGCCTTTGTCGCTATGCATCTGGGACGGCAGGAAAATGGTTGAGGCGGCCCGCAAATATAACAGAGTTGTTCAGGTCGGCACACAAAGCCGCAGCGCCCCCTATACCGACAAGGCCCTTGAATACCTCCGCAGCGGCAAATTAGGGGATGTTCGTCTGGCTCGCGTTTTCCTTATGCAAGAATCCGGTCCTATTAGTGTAGCTGATGTGCAGCCTGTCCCCGAAGGCTTGGATTATGATTTGTGGTGCGGCCCTTCTCCTATGCTGCCCTATCGCCCGGGCATCTGGTTCTGGAGGCTGTGGGATTTCTACGTCGGTTATATTATGGCCGATATGATTCATCAGGTCGATTTGGCCCGATACCTGATTGAAAAAACATACCCGGATACTGTTTGCAATGCCGGTGGGGTTTACCACTTCGACGACGGCAGAGAACAGCCGGATACTCAATTCACAACATTCGAGTTCGGCAAACTCACTATGCTTTTCGAAGCATCCCTCTGGTCGCCTTATATGCATCGAATTGTTCACCTCAAAGACACAACCAAGTTTCCCGACTGGCCTTTCTGTGCCACGAAAGTGGAGATATGCGGAACTAAAGGGTTTATGTGCTTCGGCAGACACGGCGGCGGATGGCAGGTCTTCGAAGGTGACCCAAGCGTTCGCCAAAGCAAGGCGGTCGTCTCAGAGCCGGCTAAGCTAAAGTTTGGCAGTATAATTGACGAGCATTTTGAGGATTTTATAAACTGCATTCGTACCAGGAAGAAACCCAAAGCCGATATTGAAGAAGCACATCTTTCAATGCTGTTATGCCATCTTGCCAACATCTCATACCGGGTTGGAAACCGAAAACTTAAATTCGATGGTGCAACTGAAAGATTCGTGAACGACACCGAAGCCAACAAATACCTAAAAGCAAACTATAGAAAACCCTGGATTGTACCTGAGGAAGTATAGAGACAGAAATGAGCGTACCTTTTTCGATACATCCCTGTTGATTTGACAAAGTCACGCAGGGAGGGTATCATATAGTCCGATTTCATAATCGCCTCACAAAGAATTTGAACTCACAGGAGGGGTACCTCTTTCCTCTGTGAAAGTCGGAGAATAAAAATGGAACGGTGGATAACAAACCAAAAACGGTCAAGTCGGGCGCTTATAGTAGTTGCTTTGTGTTGTGTTGTATGTGCTTTCATCTTTCAGAAATCTGAAGTCAGAGGGCAGAAGTCAGAGTCTCTTCTCTGTCCTCTGTCCTCTGCCATAAGTAATGTATCACAACACCCCGTTTCCAAACCTAAGAAAAAAGGCATTGTCAAAATAGCTACTATCGGACCTGAAGCATTGAATGTAGATGTCAATACTAAGCCGCAACAAGTGGTGAACAAGATGATAGCCCACTGGAGGGGGCGATTCGCCCAGGTTTTGCCTGATAAACCCGACTTAATCGTGGTTCCGGAGGCCTGCGACCGGCCGGCCGGATTCGGCCTCGACAAACGCCTCGAATATTACAGAGTGCGTAAGGACCAGATACAGAAATTCTTCGCCCAGGTTGCCAGAGAAAATAACTGCTATATCGTCTATTCGGCAGCCAGAAAAATGGAGGACGGCACATGGCGGAATTCGAGCATAATGCTCGACCGAAAGGGCAAAGTCGCGGGTATCTACAATAAGAATCACGTCGTTATTGAAGAGACCACCGAAGCAGGTATTCTTTGTGGCAGAGATGCGCCCATCATCGATTGCGATTTTGGCCGGGTCGCGTTTGCAATATGCTTTGACCTGAATTTCGATGAGCTGCGACTAAAATACGTCAAGGCCAAACCGGATTTGTTGATTTTCTCGTCGATGTATCACGGGGGTCTGATGCAGGCATATTGGGCATACTCCTGTCGTTGTCATTTTGTCGGTGCTATTGCCGGCAGAGCAAGTCCCTCTGAAATTTACAATCCTTTAGGCCAGGTCATCGCCTCCAATACCAATTATTTTGATTATACCGTTGCCGAGGTCAACCTGGACTGCTGCCTTGTCCATCTGGATTATAACTGGGGCCGTCTCAAAGCCCTTAAAGCCAAATACGGCCCGAAGGTTAAGATTACCGACCCAGGCCGCCTCGGCTGTGTATTAGTTGCCAGCGAACATGAAACTATCAGCGCCGATGATATGATTAAAGAATTCGAAATTGAGTTACTGGATGATTATATGGCAAGGGCATTGGCCCATCGGCATACACCTGGAAATATGAAATAAGGAGAATAATATGAAATCATTAAATCGTCGAGAATTTATGAAAGGCTCTATCGCTTCCGCCGCCGCCTTTACGGTATTCTCCCAAGGCAGGGCATACGGAGCAAATGAAAGAATCATCATTGGCGTTATGGGGCTCGGTGGCCGAGGAACATATTTGGCCGAGGAATTCGCGCAGCGACCGGATGTGGAAATCGCCTATCTCTGCGACCCAAATACCAGGCGTTTCGCCCGAGCACGAGAGGCGGTGGAAGAAGCCCAGGACAAAAGACCAAAGCTGGTGCAGGACTTCCGAAAAATCCTTGATGACCCCAACGTCGATGCCCTCATCAATGCCACACCCGACCACTGGCACGGGCTGGGGACTATTA
>JBAQFY010000024.1:0-12895 GCA_049287505.1 Sedimentisphaerales bacterium
TTAACCGGCCAATCGGCTGGGACAGGGAAGCTATGTCCCGGTAAAACCAGCGGTTTCACCTCGTACAAGCCTGAAAAAACTCGCTTGTTTTAGGCCTAGAAATAGGTCATTGAAGCCGTTCACGCAAAATCTTCATTTTCTGATTAAAATCAAAGCATCGTATACTTAATCCGATCTTAGCTTTAAAATATTTGTTTTTTTGGCAAAAAATCGAGATTTGGTGCTTCCATCAATCATCAAATTTGACATATGTGAAGACATTTTGGCGACATGATGTCACCCGGAAATCAGGGTGTTTTCCAGCTCCTGAAAGAGGTGACTTTTCGAAGAATTCTGACATTTTATTCCTCTCTCTGACATCGACAATTTCATTAAGGATTACCATCCTGCGAACTACCATTAATCCTTATCAACTCGCCAGAATTTCCTTTCATGTTCCCAACTCTTAGATATTTCCCCGGTTGGTCTTACAACGATCGCTTTACATTCCGTGGTAATTGTCCCATCAGGTAACAATAATTCTGATGCGACTTTCATGCCTCTAGTCCCTTTATGTTCCAGCCAGCCAACTGCCTTTAAAGGGGTATTAGTCGGTGTCGGCTTTCTGTACGTGATGTTCAGCCTTAAGGTAACAAACAAATTGTCAAAATTACCATCCAACATGATGGCTCGGCCCGAGGTCTCATCTAAAATTGCAGCAACAATTCCGCCGTGTGCAATTCCGGGGTATCCGTTAAACTGTTCAGGTATAGTAACAGTTGCTTCAACCTGGTTTGCTTCAAGATTGTTATACCATACCATTTTGAGACCGTAGTTATTCTCACGACCACACATAAAACATGTTCGGGAGGTTGGTTGTTTTATCATTGAATCCTCAATTTCCATTATACGGATTTCTAAAGATTTCCTGTTCTTTGTAGCATCTTAACAGGTCTTTACCATTCCGTCATCTGTTAAAAAATAACCGCCAAAAGTGTATGTGAAGAGGGGCTTTAAAATTAAAAGTTGAGGGGAGTACATGAGATTCTACAAATAGACTTAACTGCCTTTTCGTTGCACTTCTCCACAGTTATATCAACGAGGTATGCTAATATATAATAATGGGATTTTCCTTGACGGGACAGCGGTTAATTTGGTACAAATATAAAGATAAAGTTTGTGTCCGTGTATGAGGGTGTTTGCAGTTTCTGCTCCCCAAAGTTGCGGAATCATCGTTGTTTATCGAATAGTGGTCGTTATCGTAACCTTTTTTGCAGGAGGACATATCATGTTTCGGAAAATGAAATGGTTTGTTGCCATGTTGTTGGTCTTAGGCATCTGCACAGATGCAGTTCTGGCGGAATTGATTGGCTATTGGCCATTCGATGAAGGCCAAGGAACCGAGGCCTCCGACATCACGGGAAACGGGAATGATGGAACGTTTAATGGTAACATAGAGTGGGCGCCCGGCTACAAGGACTCGGCCGTGCGTCTCGACACGGCCGGCGAAAGAGTCGTGATCGGCCCCCTCGATCCCACGGCTGGTACCAATGCCATGACGCTGGCCGCCTGGATCAACTGGGAGGGTGAGGGGCATAGTATCGAGCACCAGGGCATTATCGGCAAACGTCTCGGCTGGGATACTACTGGCAACACTATCAAGTGGTTCTGGGAGACTACGCCAAACGGAGATCTCGTGTTTCGAGCCGATTATAGTGGAGGGGGCACGGGTTTGTGGTGGGGTAACGGGATTCTCGCCCCCTATGCGAATGAGTGGACTCACGTAGCCCTGACTTGGGATGATGGTGCCGCGGTACAGTATATCAATGGTGAGGAAGTTTCGTCGGGGAATATTACTTTTAGAGATACCGCGAACGACACCCCGGTGACGATTGGTTGCGTTGATTCCACCAATAATGAAACCTTTGTGGGCAGCATCGATGAGGTGCGGATCTACAACCATGCCCTGACACAGGCTGAGATTCAGACTATTATGTTAGGTATATTTCCAACTGCCTATAAGCCCAATCCGGCTGACGGTGCCTTTCATCCAGAGACATGGGCGAGTCTTTCCTGGGAACCAGGAACAGCAGCCGCTTCTCATGATGTATATTTCGGCGACAATTTTGACGATGTGAACGACGGCGCGGCCGAGGCATTTCGAGGCAACCAGGCCGCGGCGTATTTTGTTGCCGGCTTTCCCGGATTTCCCTATCCGGAGGGTCTTATTCCAGGCACGACTTACTACTGGCGAATCGACGAAGTTAATGACCTGGATCCAAATAGTCCCTGGAGAGGCGATGTCCGGAGCTTTAGTATTCCACCCAAGACCGCGTACAATCCCAACCCGGCTGATGGTGCCGAGTCTATAGACACGGGTGTAACTCTGAGGTGGACGGCAGGTTTCGGCTCGAAACTGCACACAGTCTATTTTGGCGACAATTTTGACGATGTGAACAATGCCGCTGGGGGTCTTCCCCAGGGAACTACGACCTATACTCCAGGCACACTTAAATTGGCTAAGACTTACTACTGGCGTGTCGATGAGTTTGATATTATCGCCACGTATAAAGGCGACGTCTGGAGCTTTACTACTGAGGGCGCCGTCGGGAGCCCGAACCCGGCTAACGGCGCTGTGGATGTAAAGCAGACACAAATTATTACATGGTCGCCGAGTGTCTTTGCTGCTTCGCACCAGTTATACTTTGGCACTGATAAAGATGTCGTGAAAAATGCCGATACCGGCTCGCCGGAGTATAAAGGCACCAGGGACCTTGGTGCTGAGAGCTATGACCCCGGAAAACTCGAACTGGGTGCCACCTACTATTGGCGTATTGATGAGGTCAATAGTGCCAATCCGGATAGTCCCTGGCCAGGCATCCTCTGGAGCTTCACGACAGCCGGCTTCCTTGTCGTGGATGATTTCGAGGACTATGATTCCGGGGACAACCAGATATGGTATTCGTGGAAAGATGGGCTTGGCTATGCCGCGCATGGTAATGAACCAGCCTATCCCGGTAATGGAACCGGCTCTGCTGTAGGTGACGAAAACACTGCTTCTTATACTGAGGAAACTATCGTTCACGGAGGCAGCCAATCGATGCCATTCTGGTACGACAACAGCATCCTCAAGTGTTCAGAGGTCCAGAAGACGCTGACTTATCTGCGTGACTGGACCGAGGAGGGTGTAGGAGTATTGTCGATCTGGTTCAGAGGCAATTCGGAGAATGCTGCTGAGCCGATGTATGTTTCTCTCAACGGCAGTGCAGTAGTCACTCACGAAAATCCGAATGCAGCACAGATAAATAAGTGGACCCAATGGAATATTGGCCTACAGGGGTTTGCAGACCAGGGCGTGAACCTTGCCAATGTCAATACTATTGCTATTGGTTTTGGCGACAAGAACAATCCATTAGCCGGCGGTTCGGGTATGATGTACTTTGATGATATTCGTTTGTATCGACCGGCGCCGTAAGCCGAGATTTAAATGGCCTCCATTGCTTCTGCCGTAAGGCGTCCTGTGGACTACGGATTGCGAAGCAAGATATGGGGCGTGGTTGATGTTGCAGTTTTGCATAAATATGGGGTCTATACCGACTGATTTGGTATAGGCCCCGTTTGTTTTTCATAAGCATTAAGAGCCTATCCGAATAACAATTTGCTCTCGCCTGTCATTCCGAACGGCGTGTAGCGAAGTGAATCCCGATGTATCGGGACTCTTCGTTGGCCGGATTCTTCGGCTTCGCCTCAGAATGACAAGAGATGAAGGAATATTAGGATAGGCTCTAAGATTTACCCATTGCCCTCTCCTGTTGCTTCTGGTCTTTCGTTCGTTTCTACTCTCAAGATGCCGCAGCTAATACCCTTGTCTCAAGGACAATAAATCCTATAATTGTTTATATGTGACGAGAAATAGCTGGCCGGTATCTCTCGCACAACAGTGGATATTGATGATAGTAATTGCAAAGCAGGCTTGGTACAAATGAGAACAGTAAGAGCTGCAATGTGTCAGATTTTCTCGCTTGACGGCGACCGCCGCGGCAATTTCGCCCGAATCGAAAATGCAATCAGCCAGGCCAAAGATGCCGGAGCGGACATCGCCTGTTTTCCCGAAGCTGCTATACTGGGTTGGGTAAATCCCGATGCACATGAAAGAGCATATTCGATTCCGGGAAAAAATTCGGAACGCCTCTGTGAGCTGGCGAAAAATTATGATATTTATCTTTGTGCTGGTCTGGCGGAAAAGGACGGCGGGTGCTTGTATGATTCGGCAATACTGATTGACAATAACGGACAAATTCTCCTCAAGCATCGTAAGATTAATATACTTACCGAATTGATGACTCCACCTTACACTCGCGGCGAAGGCGTCTTTGCTGTCGAAACCAAATTCGGGAAGATTGGCTTGTTGATATGTGCAGATACGCATAAAAGTGAAATCCTAAAACGCATGGCGGCGTTGAAACCGGACTTACTGCTTGTTCCGTATGGATATGCGGCTGCGGAAGACGAATGGCCTGGGCATGGTAAAGAGCTCGAGAATGTGGTCAGGAACACAGCAAAGGAAACCGGAGCTTTTGTTGTCGGGACAAACCTTGTCGGCGAAATCACAAAAGGACCATGGAAAGGCCGAATATACGGCGGCCACAGTGTGGCTGTCGATAAGACGGGCCGGATTATTTCAATAGCCAAAGACTGGGACCGAGACATAAATATCGTTAGCATAAATATGAGCCCATAAGTCTTGTGTAATTTGCAGGTCAAAGATAGTTTTTTGTTTCCTTTGCAGTCAAAGACGAATAGATTATAAGCTTTCAGGTTGCGAAGTTTTTCTGAGACAGAATTGTTAGCCCGTATTCAGGAGAGAAATGTGAGGTGATAATTATGAGATGTCTTTTCAGGAATTTTTGTTTAGTCCTATTTTCCATTGGGTTGTCTTTAATTTTTCCGGGGCAGCTCGTCCCGGCGAAGGCCGAGGCCGTAGCGGGAAGCCGGGCAAAAGTAAAAGCCTGGCAGGGCACTATAACGATTCCAACTTACGGATGGGCCGAAGATGTAAATCCCAAGTTTTGGGCCCTCGAAGAAGATGTGAAATTCTCGACCACAGTCAGAGGCTCCATCGTTTACCCTTACACCATGCAGGACCATCTTTACAGAACCAAAGCAGACCGAACCTACAAAGCTTTATTCCTTGAAAACGAATATTTGAAAGTTACCTGCCTTCCCGAGCTGGGTGGCCGTCTGCATTCAGTTTTTGACAAAACTGAAGGAAAAGAGATGTTTCATCTCAATAGAGTTATCAAACCAGGTATGATAGCAATGCGCGGGGCTTTTATCAGCGGTGGGGTCGAGTGGAACGCGGGGCCGCAGGTACACACTGTAACGGTCGCCTCGCCCGTTGATGCACTTATCGGCCGAAGTGCAGATGGTTCAGCCTACCTCGAAGTCAGTAATCTGGAAAAGAGCCTGCGAACCCGATGGACGGTGCGTGTAACTTTGCATCCGGGAAAGGCCTACCTGGATGAGCAGATTCGCATTTTTAATCCAACTGATGCGATAAGCCCGTACTATTTCTGGAACTGCACAGCTTTCCCCAATCAACCCGGTACGCGTTTTATCTACCCAATGACTCTTGGAACAGACCATAATGGAGTCAAATTCTTTTCCTGGCCCATTTACGAAGGCAGGAATATATCCTGGCTCAAGAACTATGAAACATGGGCATCTATTTTTGCGGTGGACTGTGCGTTTGACTTCTTTGGAGCTTACGATGTTGATATGGACCGTGGAATTGTGCAGGTGGCCGACCAGCATGAGCTAAGCGGGAAAAAAGCTTGGACATGGGGGAATTGGGATTTTGGCCTGGTTAGCCAGAAGAACCTGACCGATGACGACGGTCCTTATATAGAGGTCCAGAGCGGGCCGCTGCCGACCCAGTCCGACTACGGTATGTTGCTGCCGAGGCAGGAAGTCTCATGGCGGGAATGGTGGTATCCTGTACACGGACTTGGCGAGGGCTTCGAATACGCAACGAAAGACATAGTGATTCAAACTACACGTAAAGATGATGAGCTTAAATTGCGTATCCTCACAACGGATGATTTTTCAGGGGCCACTTGTGTTCTTTCCCAGGGGCGCAAAACACTTCTTAAAAAGACCATAAACCTTACTCCTAAAAAGCCCCGGATGCTGACGCTTTACTCAGCTACACAATCACCTGTTGATGTAACAATCAAAACCAGGAAAGGACAGCTTCTTGCTTCCTTCGCTACTCCTTTGTCTATCCCTGAGATTTCTCCGCCTGAGCCCTCTAAGTTAATGACAAAGCCGGATGAGCAGCTTACTTTGGAGGAAAAATATCTCAAAGGTCGAAAGTATGACCTGGCTACAAACCGCAAAAAGGCCCGCGAGTATTATGAAAAAGCACTGGCCGAAGATGCACGATATTCTCCTGCACTTCAGGCTCTGGCTGTGCTTGATATCGAAGCGGGACTTTATGAGAAAGCAATTCCACGATTAAAAACAGCTTTGAGCAGGGATGACAACGATGGCTTGTCGTGGTTCTTCCTTGGTTTGAGTCATTTCCGTAGGGGCGGTTCGCGAACCGACCTTACAGACAGGAATGAGACGCTAAGGTGCGCTTATAAAGCAGTAAGATGCCCTGGCACCGCCTCTCTCGGCTACGACCTGGCTGGACGTGCTTATATGCGCTCAGGAGATTATTCAAAGGCCGTTGAAGCATTCGAGAAAGCTGTTCAGCTAAATCCGGATGATACTAAAGCAAAGAATCATTTCCTTTTAGCCTTGTATGCTGCCGGAAATGCAAAGCTAACATATATGCATGCTAAAGAAACAATCACCCGGAATCCGACGGATTTGGTCCCAAGGGCGCTGATAGCGCTGCAAAGCAAAGGTCAGATGGACCGCTTTGTACGTCAAGCGCGGGCTTTTGTAGGAGAGGATGATTTCCAAATGTTAGAAACCAGTCTTGTCTTTGGAGAGTTAGGACTGGCGAACGAAGCAGCAGAGTTGCTTTTGGCCGTATGCGTCGAAGCGGTGCCTGAAAATGAACGCAGCCCATTGCCAATCTATTATCTGGCCTATTTTGCATCGCCCGCCGTGGCTCGCTTGGCGGAGCCAAGTCGCGACAGGCTGCAGAAAGACCAAACAAAGGCCAGAGCATATCTCAACCAGGCTGCCGGGATTTACAAAGACTATATCTTTCCATCACGCCCCGAAGCGGTTGAAGTATTTAATTACGCCATCGAGGAAAATCCTGATGATGCTTATGCACATCTGCATCTTGGAAATCTATACGGTCACCTTGGTCGGCTGTCTGAAGCTGCCCGGCACTGGCAAAGGGCGGCTGATTTAGACCCGTCCTTGAGTGTCGCATTTCGTAATCTCGGCCTTTATGCCTGGGCGGTAGAGAATAACCTCTCGAATGCTGAGGGCTTTTACCGTAAAGCCATAACTGCTCGGCCAAAGGACCAGGCCTTATATCGTGACTTAGCGGATATTCTTTTGGCGGCAGACAGACGCCCAGAGGCGATAAAGGTTCTCGAATCAACGCCGTTTGAGGTACTTAGGCGGGCTGATATCATTATAATGCTCGCTCAGGCTTATTTCGATGAACAACAATACGGCGATGCTGCTGATTTACTCGAATCTACGCCGTACTTTGTTAACTGGGAGGGCCAGACAATCACATGGGACATATTCAATAAAGCACATTTGGAACGTGGCCGAAAACGCTTTGAAGATAAAGACTTCAAAGGGGCTTTGCAGGACTTTGAAGCGGCTTTAACCTATCCGGAAAATATAGGTGTCGGACGCTCGAACAGGCCTCGGGAAGCACCGGCGCAATACTGGCGGGGAAAGGCGCTTCAGGCCCTCGGAAGCATTGAATCTGCGCGTTCGGCCTGGAAGGAGGGCGCCGCCGGACACGCCGGTCCGGGGGAACAAAATAAGTACAGGGAACTTTGCGAAAAGGCGCTGTCTATAAAAGAGTAATCGGCTTCGTTTTAGAGAGAGCAAATTTGTTATCAGCTCATTTTACAAACGAGAAATAATATGGAATTTAATCTTACCGGAATCGAATCTAATTTTAGCCTCATAGACTGGTGCATTGTTATTGGCTATCTGATTATTATCGTAGCTGTCGGGGTCTATATAAAGCGATATATAAGCAACGTTACAGACTTCATCGTTGCGGGGCGAGGCTTGAAGACCTTCCTGGCAGTGGCAACGATGATTGGAACCGAGCTGGGTTTGGTTACGGTCATGTATTCAGCCCAAAAAGGCTTTACCGGAGGCTTCGCTGCATTTCACATCGCACTGGCTGCTGCTATTGTAACTTTGGTTGTAGGCCTGACTGGGTTTATCGTAGTGCCGCTGCGAAGAATGAAAGTAATGACTATCCCGGAATTCTATGAAAGACGCTTTGGTCATGGCGTCAGAATTTTGGGTGGAATCATATTGGCCTTCTCCGGCATCCTTAATATGGGTATGTTTCTGAAGGCCGGTTCCATTTTCGTAATGGGTATCACCGGCATGACTGAGGATATTCACTTAAAGATTATAATGACCGTTTTACTGGGGATGGTATTACTATATACTGCTTTGGGTGGTATGGTCTCGGTGGTAATTCTTGACTATATTCAGTTCGTAGTTCTGTCATTCAGTCTTCTGGCTACCAGTTTGTTGTCTATTAGATATTTGGGCTGGAATAACATTATTGAGACTGTATCCCGCTTGAAAGGCGAAGCTGGTTTTAATCCGTTTCACAGCGAAGGCTTCGGCACTCCTTACGTAGTATGGATGTTCTTCTTAGGCCTGGTCAGTTGTGCAGTTTGGCAGACAGCCGTGATACGTGCTTGCTCTGCCGACAGTACAAGAACAGTTAAGAGGCTTTATACCTTTGCATCGGTCGGATTCTTGATTCGATTTCTAATACCGTACTTTTTTGGAATTTGTGCCTTTGTCTATATCTCTCAGCACGAGTCGTTGAAAAGCATTTTTATTCCTGAGGGGGCTTCCGTAGATTCACAGGTAACTCTGATAGCAATGCCGGTGTTTCTAAGTCAAATCATTCCTGTTGGACTTATCGGTATTATTTCAGCGGGTATGCTGGCCGCGTTCATGTCCACACATGATAGTTACCTTTTATGCTGGAGCTCCGTCCTCACCCAGGATGTGGTGGCACCCTGGTTCAAGAAAGGATTGTCTTCCGAGACACGTTTATTGCTGACACGAATCTTTATCGTGGCTATTGGTATTTTTATTTTGGTTTGGGGGCTTTGGTATGATTTAGGGCAGGATTTATGGGATTATATGGCAATTTCAGGGGCCATCTATTTTACCGGCGCCATTGCTTTATTGGTCTTCGGCATTTACTGGAAAAGAGCCAGTAAGGTCGGGGCGTATTTGGCCTTAATCTGTGGTTTTGGTGCCGTCACAGGATTAAAGCCCGTTCAAACTCTACTGGGTATCGGCCTGTCAAGCGAGGTTGTGGGACTAACGGTCATAGCACTTGCGATAGTAACAATGGTAGTCGGCTCTTTGGTGTTTCCCGACCGAAGCAAACCTTTAGAAAATAAGGAGTAGCCGGATATGAATTTCTGGATAAACTTTTGGACAATCTTTTTTATAGTGAGTCTTGCCCTTTTTGCCGGTCTGGCTATAGTCGTCACAATTGGTGGTTTTTTTAACATTCGCTCACTTCTTAAAGACTTAACAAGTCGGGCTAAACAGCAGGAGGAAAATTCCGCCGCAAGGTGTCCTGTGGACTGTAAAGATAATGACTAATTCAGGTATTATGACCATTCAAAAGTCCAGGAGCAGGATTAAATTTTGGTCGCTAAGTAAATACTGGTTTTCATTTTATCAAGGGCTGCTGATATGAAGAATCAAAAAGAAAATATCCAAAAACAAAGCAGAATCTCCCGCCGTGATTTTATAAGCAGTTCTGCAGTGGCTGCGTCACTTACAATTGTCCCCCGGTATGTATTAGGAGGTTCGGGCAATGTACCTCCCAGCGAAAAGCTCAATATAGCAGGTATCGGAGTAGGGGGGCAGGGAAGATGGGACCTGGACAATGTGAGCAGCGAAAATATTGTCGCCCTTAGTGACGTGGATTGGGAGCGAGCGGCTGATACTTTCAAGCAATACCCGAAGGCGAAAAAATACCGCGATTTCCGAAAGATGCTCGAAAAGGAAAAAAACATTGATGCGGTGGTAGTTGCCACGCCGGACCATAACCACGCTGTCGCATCGATGGCGGCAATCAAAATGGGAAAGCACGTCTATTGTGAAAAGCCACTGACTCGAACGGTATATGAGGCGCGAGCGATTGCTAAAGCTGCCCGCGAAGCCGGTGTCGCAACTCAAATGGGAAACCAGGGCATGGCATTTGAAGGGAACCGCCTGATAAACGAATGGCTCTGGGATGGGGCTATTGGTCAGGTTTTTGAAGTGCATGCCTGGTCCGACCGGCCAACGCACGATGGAGAACTATTCTGGGCACAGGGAATTGAGCGTCCTACAGATACACCGCCCGTTCCTTCAACTCTGGACTGGGACTTATGGCTGGGCCCTGCACCTTACAGACCTTATCACCCGGCCTATGTACCCTTCACGTGGCGTGGGTGGTGGGATTTTGGGTCGGGAGGACTGGGTGACATGGGCATTCACAATTTAGCTCCCGTTTTTTCCGCTCTGAAACTCGGGGCTCCGGCCAGCGTGCATTCCAGCTCGACCTTGTTTAATCAGGAGACCCTCCCTCTGGCCTCCGCGGTTCACTATGAGTTTCCAGCCCGTGAGGACTCCCCGCCCGTAAAGCTGCATTGGTACGATGGTGGGATTATACCTCCACGTCCGGACGAGTTAGAGGATGATAGAGAGCTGTCGCGTGAGGATGGTCTAATCTTCGTAGGCGACAAAGGCAAGATGTATGTTGAAGGCTGGGGTGGCAATAGCCCCCGTTTGATACCTGAAAAGAAGATGAAAGCCTACAAACGCCCGCCAAAAACCCTTCCACGCTCAATCGGCCATCACAAGGAATGGATTCAGGCCTGCAAACGAGGCACTCCAACGCGCTCCAGCTTTGATTTTGCGGGCCCTTTGACCGAAGCGCTTTTGCTGGGAACGGTCTCGGTCCGGATGGGCGGAAAGAGATTGACCTGGGACAGCAAAAATTTTAAGATTACCAACCTGCCGGAAGCAAATAAGTATCTGCATTATGAATATCGACAGGGATGGACTTTGTAGTGATTTGTCAAGGCTCAAATGATGGTTTGTCATTCCCGCGAAAGCGGGAATCCGGGCTTATTGATGGTACCGGATCCTGCATCAAGTGCGGAATGACAATTCTTCAAATCACGTCTCACAGACCAGTAGTGACATATAAGTCTCATTTTGCGGAGAAATAAGGATTTAGAATAATAGGGAGGTACATCTATTATGTCAGGCAAGGGAAGAGTCAAAGTTGGTATTATTGGTTCACAATTTGAAGCGGAAATTCACGCCGAATCGTTTCGAATTATGCCTGATGAGGCGGAAGTAGTCGCAGTTGCCTCTCCTACGCCGGGCAACGCCAAAAAGTTGGCGGACAAGTATGATATTGCCCGCGTCTTTACCGACTACAAGCAGATGCTCGCTGAGAAAGATATAGAGATGGTAACGATTGCGGCACCGAACCATTTGCACGCCCAGATGACTGTTGATATTGCCAGCACCGGCAAGCATGTGCTTTGCGAAAAGCCCCTTTGCATGACGCTGGAAGAGGCCGACCTGATGATAGAAACATGCAAACGCAAAGGTGTATTGCTGATGTATGCAGAGGAGTTATTTTTCACGCCAAAGTACGTCAAAGCCAAAGAAATGGCTGACCAGGGTGCGTTTGGTAAGGTTTATATGGTGAAACAATCCGAAAAGCACTTCGGCCCGCACGCCTCCTGGTTTTGGGATGTTGAAAAGGCGGGCGGAGGTGTTTTCATGGATATGGGCTGTCATGGTATTGCCTTTTGCTATTGGTTTCTGGACAGGCCGAAGATTAAAACCGTATATTGTCAGATGGCAACGCACGTTCACGATAACAAGACCAAAGGTGAAGACAATTCCATTTGTATTCTCGAATTTGCCGACGGTGCAGTTGGTCTGATTGAAGACAGCTGGGTTCGGCGGGGCGGTATGGAGGACCGTATCGAGGTCTATGGAGAAGGTGGAGTTACTTATGCCGATTTGCACATGGGCAATGCACTACCCACCTACAGCGAATATGGCTACGGCTATGCAGTCGAGAAAGCCCCTACAACCAGGGGATGGACTTATCCCGTATTCGAAGAGTTGTGGAACTATGGTTTTCCGCAGGAAATGTATCATTTTGCTCGATGTGTCCGCGGCAGGGAAGAGCCAAAGGCGACAGGCGAGGATGGTCGCTTAGTTCAGGAAGTGCTCTATGCCGGCTACAAGTCGGCAGGAACGGGCAGCAAGGTTCAATTGCCGTTCCGAGCTAATGGCATTAAAAGACCGATAGAATTGTGGTTGAACCCCGCCCGTCGATGACGGGATGGGGTGAAAGGGCAGTAATACGAATCACAAAAAATGTATGTGCTTCTCCAAAACAGAGCCGCCCCCGCTCTTGTTTTCACAAGAAAGCGCGGGGGTAAAGGGGCGGTCATTGGGACTCCTTATACCAATTCTATTTATTGATTGCCGACCTGCTGCGACGCACCTGCCGAGACGTGGCGCAGGCACGGCTGGTCGCGGCGAGTTACCTGACCTTGTCATCTTGCTATCCACATCTGCTCCGATATAATAGGTTGCCATAGAAAGCTCCTTTCATATTAAGGTTAATAATATCCAAATTATACTTAAGGATGCTTTCTCTTTATATCTTCATTCCTGCGAAAGCAGG